>NZ_UAQP01000005.1:1500000-1761319 GCF_900445985.1 Brevundimonas vesicularis | reverse complement strand
CCCGCATCGAGGCCGCGCCGGTCGTGCCGACCTTTCAGGCCCCTGCCGCTCGCGAACCGGAACCGCGCTCCGAGCCGGTGATCCGCGTCGCCGAGCCGCAGCCGCGCACTCTGGACCCCATCGTCGATCCTTGGGTCGAGGAATATGAGACCCGCGCCCCGGCCCCGCGCGTCGCGCCGCAAGGCGATCTCTATGAGCGCGCCGCGCCTGCGGCCCAGCAATCCCAAGCCGATGAGGGTTACGACGACCGTGACCACCGCCGCAGCGGCTGGAGCCTGTTCGGACGCGGCAAACGCACGCAGCCACAGCACGATATGTCCTATGCGCCGCAATCGTCGCATCAGGCGCGCTCTTCGGCTCAACCGATCCAACATCCAGAACCGGAGGCGGGACAGGCCGATGACGACCTGGAAATCCCATCCTTTCTCCGCCGTCTGGCCAACTAAACGTCCCAAATGACGATGAAACGCCCCGGAGCCCGCCTCCGGGGCGTTTCTCGTTTCCGACGTGTCTGAGACCGAAACAATCCGAAACCGGACTTTGATTTCGCGCTTGCGGCATGACCGCTAGATGAAACCTAGGGCGCAATCCGCACGGCGTGCGGCGCGCAAAGGAAGAGCGAGTTCAGGTTTGTCGGTCAGAAGCGACCATCACGAACGCACCATCGTCGCCCCGGCCATCATCGCCGGGGTCGGGGTGCACACCGGCCGCCGGGTGCGGCTGGCGGTTCGGCCTGCGCCGTCGGGCACGGGCATCGTCTTCGTGCGCACCGACATCACCGACCGCGACAACCGCATTCCGGTGTCGGGCGAGGCCGTGGTTGACGCCCGCCTGAACACCATGATCGAGAACGGCGCGGGTGTTCGCCTGTCGACGATCGAGCATCTGATGGCCGCTTTCGCCGCACTGGGTGTGTCGAACGCCGTGGTCGAGGTCGACGGGCCGGAGCTGCCGATCCTGGACGGTTCGGCGCTGGAGTTCGTTAAGCTGCTGGACCGGGCCGGTTTCCGACCGCAGCCGACGCCGCAGCGCTACATCGAGATCCTGGAAACGGTCCATGTCGTCGAGGGCGACAAGCATGCGGCTCTGATGCCGTGCGACCGCTACGAGATGCGGTTCGAGATCGACTTCCCGTCCGCCGTGATCGGCAATCAGGTGATCGACTTCGTCGTGGACGAACCGACCTTCCGCAAGGAGATCATGGCCTGCCGCACCTTCGGGTTCGCCCATGAGGTCGAGGCGCTGCGCAAGGCGGGTCTGGCGCGCGGCGGTTCGCTGGAGAACGCCGTGGTCATCGACGGCGACGAGATTCTGAATCCCGGCGGCCTGCGTATGGAACGCGAGTTCGTGCGTCACAAGGCGCTGGACGCCATCGGCGACCTGTATGTGCTGGGCGCGCCGCTGCTGGGTCGCTACGAGGGCTACAAGGCCGGCCACGCCCTGAACAACAAGCTGGTCCGCGCTCTGCTGGCCGCGCCGCAGGCCTGGCGCGAAGTCACCCGCGTGCCGGAGCTGGCGCGCGCGGGCTAAGCCCCGATCACTGCAATCAATCGACCGAAGTCCGGCTCGCCGTGCTGGAAGGCGCGGCGGTTCGAATAGAACCGCTCTGCGTCCGCGCAGGTGTCGTGGCCGGTCCAGACGGCTTGGCCGACGCCCGCCTGCTGTAGCCGCCACAGGACGAAGCCGGGCAGGTCGAACTGGCGTTTGTCGTCGGTCTCTCCGGGGTGGAAGAAGCGGTCGCTGCTAGGATCGTGGTGTGTGAAGCGATCTTCGAAATCGACGCCGACCTCATAGCTGGCGGGCGCGATGCAGGGGCCGACGACAGCGACCACCCGCCGGGGCTCGGCGCCCAGAGCCTGCATGGCGGAAACGGCGGAGTGAATGACGCCGCCCAGCGCGCCCTTCCAGCCGGCGTGGACGGCGGCGACGATGCGGGTTTCGGGATCGGCCAACAGCACCGGCGCGCAGTCGGCGGTCAGGACGGAACACAGCAGACCAGGCTCGGCCGAGACGACGGCGTCGCCTTCGGGCCTGTCTCCATGCCAAGGGCCTTCGGCGACGCGGGCGACGGCGGAATGGATCTGGTAGCAGCCGTTCAGATGGTCGGGGTCGGCATTGAAATGGGCGGCGACGCGACGGCGGTTTTCGGCGACGGCGGCCGGTTCGTCCTTGGAGCCGACGCCGGCGTTCAATCCCTCATAGAGGCCGGTCGAGACGCCGCCGGCACGGGTGAAGAAGCCGTGGGCGATGCCGGCGGCGGTCAGAAGCGGGTGGGTGATGGGGGCGAGATCGCTCATGCCCCCACCTATATCAGGCGTCCCAACCGGGCACGACCAGGGATCGGGGGGCGAAGATGGCGGCGGCCTTGAACAGGGCGCCCATCTGGTCGTCGCCAGTCAGCCGGTCCAGCTGGCGGTCGATGACGCCGGAGGCGGCAGGCCGGCCGGCTTTCAGCGCCTCGGCGCGGGCCTCGATGCCTAGGCGGCGCAGAAACTCGCCCTGGGGCAGGCTGCCGGTGACGTCAGCGCCCGTGCGGACGGCCGCTTCCAGCACCAGGGGGAAGTCGGCCCATTGGGTCAGGTCGGCTTCGCCGGGCGTGGCGAGGGGATTGACCTTCTGGTGACGACGCAGGGCTTGGAGCGTGTCTCCGGCCTCGGGCCGGGCGCGGCCATAGTCGATCAGCAGGGCGGCGCCCGAGGCGGCCTTCATCAACAGGCCGAGGTCGCGGCCGAAGACCGCCTGCTGGTCCGAAATTTCGAGAATGCCGCCCGGCGCGATTTCGAAGTCTGGCTTCTGAAAACCGCCGGATATGGCGGTCAGGCCGAACATCAGGTCGCCATCGTCTGTGACGCCGATGCGGCGCTCGGCCCAGCCGCCGTCGGTGCGGACGAACTGACGGGCGGGCATGCAGTCCAACACTTCGTTGGCAATCAGGATGACAGGGGCGTCGGTCTCGATCGCCGCCAGGCTGCGGACCCAGCGCGGCGACAGATCGGCGCCAGCCAAGGCCTTGGCCTGGAGATCGCGCAAGGGGGCGCTGGGTTCGATCAGGATCAGATCGCAGGCTTCGAGAAAGCCCGGGACCAGGCGGGCGGCGCGCAAGGCGTCGCTCATCAATGTGCCGTCGCCGGGGCCGACCTCGACCAGGCGGAACCGCTCTGGCGCGCCCAGCCGGTTCCAGGTTTCGACCGCCCACAGGCCGATCAGTTCGCCGAACATCTGGCTGACCAAAGGGGCGGTGATGAAGTCGCCACGCGCACCCAAGTCCGGACGCGCCGCATAGTAGCCGCCCTTGGGATCGTGCAGGCAGCGGGTCACGTAGTCGGCGACCGTCATAGGACCCGTCAGGGCGATCTCGCGCGCCAGACGGGCCTTGAGGGTTTCTGTCTCGCTCATGCCTCAGCGGCAGCCGGCGGACGCTTCCATGCGCGCCAGATCAGCCAGGCGCCGACCAAGATCATCGGGATCGACAGCATCATTCCCATGGTCAGGCCGAACGGGAATTCTGGCATGCCGATATCCGGCTCGCGCACATTCTCCAGCGCAGCGCGGCAGACGCCATAACCGACCAGGAACAGGCCGGTGATATAGCCGGGCTTCTTCAGCAGGCCGAACTTCCAGATGGCAATGGAAAGGATGGAGAAGAGAACGATCCCCTCAAGACCCGCCTCATAGAGCTGGCTGGGGTGGCGGGGCGCATCGCCAGCGGGGCAGAAGCCGTACATCTGTTCGATGCGGGCGTTGCAGAAGCGCACGGCCCAGGGGACGGTCGTCTCGCGGCCCCACAGCTCGCCATTGATGAAGTTGGCCAGGCGACCGAACATCAGGCCGATCGGCACGACAGGCGCGACCAGATCGCCGAGGCGCAGCATGTCGATCTTCTGCGACCGGGCATAGAGGACGATGGCCAGGCAGACGCCCAGGAAGCCGCCGTGGAAGCTCATGCCGCCGGTCCACAGCTGGAACAGTTCAAACCGCTCGCCCAGCGTCTGGCCGGTGAACAGCTGGCCGTACATGGCCGGCTTGTAGAAGAGGGCGTAGCCCAAGCGGCCGCCCAGGATGATGCCCAGCACGATCCACAGCACCAGGTCGTCCAGTTGCGTCGTGGTGACAGGCGGCTTGCCGGGCGCCCACAGCCGCTGGGTCTTGGCCAGGCGCGCGGCGTACCACCAGCCCAGCACGATGCCGGCGACATAGGCCAGGGCGTACCAGCGGATCGGAAGCGGTCCGAGGTGGATCAGGACCGGATCGAATTCGGGAAAGGGCAAGGGGCGTTCCTGTGCGGGACTGTCTTTGACAGCGGTTTAGCAAGCGTCGCCGCCGTCGTCGCCTGTGAAGACGCATCACGACGCCTTGATGGCGCCCGCGAAGCAGCAGAAAGAAAGGTTTCGTTCACCATAGTCGGTGAACCTTCGTTAACGACGTTGAGGTCGGAGCCGCCATGCAGACCCGCAATCCCATTCTGGACGAGTTCGCCAAGCTGACGACCGGCGCCATGGGCCTGGCCCAGGCCGCAGGCGAAGAGGCCAAGACCGCCTGGCGCGCCCAGGCTGACCGGATCGCCGCCGAAATGGACCTGGTCCGTCGCGACGAGTTTGATGTTCTGAAGGACGAGATCGCGGCTCTGCGAGCTGAGATCGCAGAGCTGAAGGCCGCCCAAAAGCCGGCTGCAAAGCCCGTGAAGGGAACGTCCACAGACGGAACTCAACCCGGGGACGCAGCCGGTTGAGCCGAATCTGCGAACAGGCTTACCGTTCTGTTAACGCCCGCGATTCTCGCGGACGCAGCGTGAAAGACATTTGATGGACATCGCCCGGCCCGAGGAAGTGGACGTGCCCTTCGACCCGCTTGAGGTTGTCGAGCATGTGCTCACGGCCGAGAACCTTCCGTTTGATCGCACCGACGACGGCGACCTCGCCTTTGCTCTGGCCGGCGACTGGAAGGACTATGAGCTGTGGTTCGCTTGGCGTCCCGAGGGCGATTGTCTGCAGCTGTGCTGTGCGCTGGATCTGAAGGTGGCCAAGAGCCGCAAAACGGCGGCCTATGAACTGGTCGGTCTGATCAACCAGCGCACCTGGATGGGTCATTTCGAGGTCTGGGCCGAGGACGGGGAGATCGTCTTCCGCCATTCGCTGGCCTTGCCGATGGGTGAGCGTCCAACCCTGGCCCAGGCGGCGTCGATGATCGATGCGGCCATCGAGGCTTCGGATCGCTACTACCCCGCCTTCGACTTCATGGTGCGCGGCAACAAGAAGCCGCAGGAGGCGATCGACGCCTGCCTGTTCGAGACCGTCGGCACCGCCTGATGCCAAGCGCGGAATCCGTTCCGGGTCCCGTTGTCCTGGTCGGCTGCGGCCGACTGGGCTCAGCCATTCTGGAAGGCTGGCTGCTGACCGAGACGGTGGCGGCGTCCGACCTGATTATTCTCTCTCCCTCTGAAAAGTCAGCGGCCGACTCAGCTCGGGCCAAGGGCGCGCGGATCAATCCGTCGCTGGAGGTGCTGACCGAGGCGGCGGTCATCGTTCTGGTGGTGAAGCCGGCGCTGTGGCGCGAGGTGATGACTCCGCTGACGCCGTTCCTGAATGACCGAGCCGTCATCCTGTCGGTCATGGCGGGCGTGACGGCGCCGACCTTGGCCGAAGGCCTGGGAGGCTGGCCCATCGTGCGGGTGATGCCGACGACCGGTGTGTCGCGTGGACGCGGGGTGGCCTCGGTCTGGTCGGCGGACCCGCGCGCCGAGCACGTCGGGCGAGCCTTGTTCGAGCCGATGGCCGAGACGGTCGTGCTGGCCGACGAGGCGCTGATGGATGCGGCGACGGCGGTGGCCGGCTCGGGCGCAGCCTATTTCTACGCCTTTACCGAAGCGCTGGCGCGGGCCGGGGAGACGGCGGGTCTGGATGCGGCGACGGCCGATGTGCTGGCGCGCGCGACTCTCAGGTCTGCAGCCGATTCCATGGGCGACGATGCGCTGGAGGCCCTGATCGGGCGCATCGCCTCGCCTGGCGGCTCGACCCGCGCCGGGCTTGACGCCATGGCGAAGGACGGCCGCCTCACGGCGATGCTGGACGAGACGGTCGCGGCGGCGGTCAGACGCAACCGCGAGATGGGCTAGAAGCGTCCGCGCTCGATCTGAACGCCGAAGCGCTCGAACGCGCGGTCAGCGTCGCGCCAGACGCTGTAGCCCCAGACGTCGTTGATGCTGGGCGTGAAATAGGAATAGTCCACGGGCCGCGTCACCCCGTCCGCCATCACGATCTCACCCTTGATGGCCGCGCCGCCGATCGACACGCTGCGGATCGGATCCAGGCCCGGCGTCTGGCGAACCTGTTCGAAGGTCGGCCGGTTGGGCTTCAGGTCGACCAGGACCAGATTGGCGGTCGCGCCCGGATAACGCTGGGCCAAGGCCTTTCCGACCTCGGCCTGAAGGCCGGCGATCTGTTCGTTAACCTCGCGGTCGCCGAGCTTTTCGACCTCGCGCTGAAGCTGCGGCCCGACCGTGACGTTCACCGTCGGCGCTTGAGCCTGAGCCATGGCGGCGACGGCGAGTGTCGCGGCCAGGGGTGCAAAGAAGGCGAGTTTACGCATGAAATCATCTCCAAGCCCTGTCGCCCTCAAGATGACCCCTGCAGCGCCGTTCCGCCAGACCCTGCTGACGAAAGCTTTCAAGCCTTAAGCGAACTCGGCGACGGTGACCCCGCCCGGGATGCGGATCGTCGCTTTTAATCCGCCCAGTTCGCTGCGATCCAAGGTGACATCGCCACCGTGGCCGCGCGCCACGTCGCGCGCGATGGCTAGGCCCAGACCGACGCCCTTGCGGTTCTGGTTGCGAGAGTCGTCCAGGCGCGAGAAGGGCCGGAAAGCTTCGTCATACATGGCCTCTGGGATGCCGGGACCGTCGTCCTCGACGATGATCTCCAACCCGCCTGACGCCAGGGCGCGGGCCGACAGCCGCACGTGCTCGCCGTGAGAGGCGGCATTGCCGGCCAGGTTCACCAGGGCGCGCTTGAAGGCGAGGGGGCGAACTGAGGCGGTCAGGCCCTCGGCGACCACGACCTCGACTTCGGCGCCGGCGCGTTTCGCATCCTCGGCGGCCGCCTTCAACAGGTCGGAAATCGACACCGGCTTGGGCGGTTCGCCCGCTTCGCCACGGGCGAAGTCGAGGTATTCGTCGATCATATGCTCCATTTCGTCCAGGTCGCCCCGCATGGCCGACTGGCGCTTGAAAGGTGGAGCCAGAGCCAGTTCGAGACGCAGACGGGTCAGGGGCGTGCGCAGGTCGTGGCTGACCGAGGCGAGCAGGGCGGTTCGCTGATCGATGTGGCGTTGAATCCGGTCTCGCATGGCCATGAAGGCGACGGCGGCGGCGCGGACTTCGCGCGCGCCGTGCGGCTTGAACCGGGGCACGGTCTCGCCGCGCCCGAAGGCCTCGGCCGCATCGGCCAGCCGCTCGATGGCCCGGACCTGATTGCGGATGAACAGGATGGCCACGCCCATCAACAGAACGGTCGCCACCGCCAACCAAAGGACGAAGATATGGGCCTGGGTCGCCACCGCGCGCTCGCGTGGGGCGATGATGCGCAGCACCCCTTGCGGCTCCTGCACCTGGATGTCGACGTAGGCGGGATAGCGGGTGGTGTCGAACCAGTAGGGGCGGTCCAGACGGGCGTCCAAGGCCTTGTCCAGCACACGGTCCACCACGCCGATGGCGCCGCGGCGTTCTTCCGTCGGAAGGGTGCGCCCGTCTTGAAGCACGATGGACAGGGACATGGACCGCTCGGCGCGATTGGCCAGTTTGTCCAGGTTCGCCGGGCTGGGGTCGTCCTCATAGCTCTCGACGGCCCAGGCGATGTCGCCGGCCAGGCCTTCGGACAGACGCGCGGTCACCGTCTGCCAGTGGGCGTCGAAGAATACCCAGGTCACCGCCATCTGCATCACCAGCACCGGCAGGACGATGATCAGCAGCGACCGGCCCCACAGCGAGGTCGGCAGGCGCCGCTTCAGGAATCGCGGCCACAGATAGGCGGGCAGAAGCCGCATCGGCTCAGTCGGGAGCCAGCATATAGCCGACGCCGCGCACCGTCTGGAGATAGCGCGGGTTCTTGGGATCGACTTCCAGCTTGCGGCGCAGGCGCGTCACCTGGACGTCCACGGCGCGGCCGGTGATGTCGGCGGTATCCGGCGACAGGCTCATCCGCTCGACCGGCGCATGGGCGTGAAGCGCCAGGGTCTTGAGCAACTGGGCCTCGGCCTCGGTCAGACGCTGGGGCGCGCCGTCACGGCTCAGCTCCAGCCGTTCCATGTCGAAGACGGCGGTGCCCAGCTTGATCTCCTTGGGACCGATCGGCTTGCCGCCGGTGCGGCGCAGGATGGCGTCGATGCGCAGCACCAGTTCGCGCGGTTCGAAGGGCTTGGACATATAGTCGTCGGCGCCGCGCGACAGACCCTCGATCCGGTCCTCGGGATCGCCGCGCGCGGTCAGCAGCAGGACCGGCGTCTTGGACAGTTCGGCTTTGTTGCGGACCCAGCTGGTGAGGTCCAGGCCGCTTTCGCCCGGCATCATGACGTCCAGCACGACCAGATCGAACTCGATCAGCTCCATCATCCGCTTGGCGGCGGCCGCGTGCGCGGCACCCGTCACGCGATAGCCTTCGCGCGCCAGGAATTCCTTCAGCAGTTCGCGGATGCGATCGTCGTCGTCGACAATCAGCAGATGGCGACCGACGCCGGGACCGGCGATGGGGCCTGAGCGGCCATGCGAACGCGATTCCGTCATGCTCATGCGACGTTTCCCCCGCTTGCGGCGTTGACCTGAGCGATTCGTGCGGCTCTAAGACCGTCAGTTTCGCGGGAGACGTATTTCAATGGCCTTCGTTCCTTTCGACGATCGTGACGGCTTCATCTGGGTGAATGGCGATTTCGTCCCCTGGAGGGAAGCGAAAACGCACGTTCTGACCCATGCCCTTCACTATGGCTCGTCGGTCTTTGAGGGTGAGCGTATGTACGGCGGCGAAATCTTCAAGCTGACGCAACATTCCGAGCGCCTGAAGCGGTCCGCCAACCTGCTCGATTTCGAGATACCCTACAGCGTCGCTGAAATCGACGCCTTCTGTAAGGAAACCTGCGCCAAGAACGGTCTGACGGACTGCTATGTGCGTCCCGTCGCCTACCTCGGCCCGGAACAGACCAGCGTTTCGGCCTTGAACAACAAGGTTCACCTGGCGATCGCCGTGTGGGACTGGCCCAGCTATTTCGATCCGGAGGTCAAGGCGCGCGGCCTGCGTCTGGAATGGTCTAAGTGGCGTCGTCCTGATCCGGCGACGGCCCCGACGACGGCCAAGGCGGCGGGTCTGTACATGATCTGCACCATGTCCAAGAACGCCGCCGAGCGGCGTGGTTTCGCCGACGCCCTGATGCTGGACTGGCGCGGCTATGTCGCCGAGGCGACCGGCGCCAACGTCTTCTTCGTCAAGGACGGCGTCATCCACACGCCGAACGTCGAGCACATTCTGGACGGCCTAACCCGCCAGACCGTGATCGAGATCGCCCGCGAGAAGGGCATCGAGGTCGTGGTGCGTGAGATCAAGCCGGAAGAGCTGTCGGACTTCACCGAATGCTTCCTGACCGGCACGGCTGTCGAGGTGACCCCGGTCGCCGAGGTGGGCGAATATCGATTCACCCCCGGCGCCCTGTCGCTGGATCTGATGGATCACTACGGCAAGCTGGTGCGCGGCCAGCTATAAGCCGAGGCGCGACGACAGGATGAGGGCGGTCCTTAAGGGGCCGCCCTTTTCGTTTCGCTTGCCAGCCGCGTCACTTTGTCCTTGAAGCGAATAAAGACCGGCAGGCGCGCCGGGTGCGGGGATCGTTTTTCATGTTCAGCCTCCTGAACCTCCAGAGCCTTCTGGGTCTGGTCGTCATCGTCGCGGTCTGCTGGGCGATCTCGGAGAACCGCAAGGCCTTTCCCTGGCGGCTGACCATCGGCGCGATCGTGGTGCAGGCCGGGCTGGTGCTCGCCCTGTTCGCCATTCCGGGCTCGCAGGCGGTGCTGGCGGCGGTGACGGGCGCGGTGGACGGTCTGGCGGTCGCCACGACCGAGGGGACCAAGTTCGTCTTCGGCTATCTGGCCGGCGGGGACCAACCCTATACGGTCTCGAACCAGGGCGCGCTTTTCACCTTCGCCTTCCAGGTTCTGCCGCTGATCCTAGTGATTTCCGCCCTGTCGGCCCTGCTGTGGCACTGGAAGATCCTGAAGTGGATCACCCTGAGCTTCGGTTTTCTGTTCCAGAAGACGATGGGTCTGGGCGGCGCCTCGGCCCTAGCGGTCGCGGCCAACATCTTCCTGGGCATGATCGAAAGCCCGATCGTGATCCGCGCCTATCTGGACAAGCTGACGCGGTCCGAGATCTTCCTGATGATGGTCGTGGGCCTGGCGACGGTCGCCGGTTCGACCATGGTGGCCTATGCAACCATCCTGTCGCCGGTGCTGCCCAATGCGGCGGGCCACGTGCTGGTTGCGTCGATCGTGTCGGCGCCGGCCGGCGTGCTGCTGGCGCGGATCATCATCCCCGAGAAGGAAGGCATGGGCGGCGCGGTCGCAGACTATGACTCGGCCCTGAAATACGACAGCGCCATCGACGCCATCGTCAAAGGCACGTCCGACGGCCTGATGGTCGTGCTGAACATCTCGGCCGTGCTGATCGTGTTCGTGGCCCTGGTCGCCCTGGTCAACGTCATGCTGGGCGGGTTCGTCGTGTTCGATGCGCCGCTGACCGTCGAGCGGATGCTGGGCTGGATCTTCGCGCCGGTCGCCTGGCTGATCGGCATAGAGTGGAGCGACGCCGATGTCGCCGGCTGGCTGCTGGGCGTCAAACTGACCCTGACCGAGTTCGTCGCCTTCATCGACCTGGGCAAGGTGCCGGCCGCGGACATGACCGAGCGTACGCGGATGCTGATGACCTACGCCCTGTGCGGCTTCGCCAACATCGGCTCGGTCGGCATCACCGTCACCGGACTGTCGGTCCTAATGCCCGAACGCCGGGAGGAGGTGCTGGGCATGGTCTGGAAGGGCCTGTTCGCCGGCTTTTTGGCCACCTTGATGACCGCGGCCATCGTCGGCGCGATGCCGGCGGCGGTGTTCGGGTTCTGAGGCGGGCCTAGATCCGATGCGCGCGCTCGCCCCGCTGGACCGTGGACTGGCGCTGCTGCTGGCGGGTCTTGCGGGCTATGTGGACAGTCTGGGCTTCCTGCAGCTTGGCGGTGTGTTCGTCTCGTTCATGAGCGGCAACTCCACGCGTCTGGCCGCCAACCTGGCCTCGGGACACTGGCTGGCCGTCGGGCATCTGGCCGCCATTCTCGCGGTCTTCGTGCTTGGATCGTTCCTCGGGGCGCTGATCGCTGGAGGGGAGGGCGCGCGGTCACGCAGCCGCGTTTTATTATTCGAAGGGCTGTTGCTGGCCTGTGCGGCCTTGGCCGCGGCGTTCGGTCTGACGCCTCTGGCCATCCTGCTGATGGTTTCGGCGATGGGGGCGGAGAATTCGGTCTTCCTGCGAAATGGAGAGGTCGGCGTCAGCCTGACCTATATGACCGGCACTCTGGTCAAGCTCGGGCAAGCCTTGGCCGCTGCTGCGACCGGGCGTGACCGTAGGGCCTATCGTCACTATCTGGCTTTGTGGGCTGGATTGACGGCAGGGGCTGTTTTAGGGGCTCTGACCTATCAACGGCTGGGGTTGGCGGCGTTATGGCCGGCTGCGGGACTGGCCGTGACGCTCTCGGTGATCGCGCGCTTCAGCCGCGCGGCGTGAACTTGCGGATGACGCCGGAGAAGGTCATTAGCAGACGCTCGCCGGTATTGATCTGGCCCCGCACGAAGATCAGGCTCTTGCCGGCCTTGGTGACCTGGCCGGTGGCTTCGATCAGTTCGCCGACATAGCCGCCGTCGATGAACGTGGAGTCCAGCTGAACCGTGACGCCCGAGGCCCCCTCCATCTCCTGATAGGCGATCTGGAACATGGCGATGTCGGCGAAGGTCATCAGGCAGCCGCCGTGCATCCGCCCGCCTGCGTTCATATGCTTCTGCTCGGCGCGGAAGGCGCAGCGCATGTGCCCGTCGGGATCCGGCTTGCCGTAGAAGGGGCCGACCACCGTGTCGAAGGTGTCGTGCAGATCGTAGGTCTGCCAGCCGGCGAACTCGCCCTCGGTGATGGTGATTTTCTTGGGCATGCAGACTCGGCCTTACTTATGGGCGTGCGTTGCAGCATATAGGCGCAATGAGCGACCCGATCGAAACCGCAATCCTGAACAAAATCGCCGCGCTTGAGCCCGGCAAGAGCATTGAGCCCGCGGAAGTGGCCAAAGAGCTACAGCCCGAGCAGTGGCAGCGCATGCTGCCCAAGGTTCGCGCGACCGCTTTGGGCCTGATGCGCCAAGGCAAGCTGACCATCACGAAGAAGGGCAAGGCGGTCGATCCGGATAACTTCCGAGGCGTCACGCGTCTGCGCCAGGCGACCGAGGAAGAAACGGCCCTGGCGCTGAGCCGCCGTCCGCCAGTCGTCGAGGGCGATGACGACTGATCTCCAGGATATCCTGAACGACATCCGCGCCTGTCGCGCCTGCGCGGGCGTCCTGCCGCACACGCCGCGCCCGGTGGTGCGGGTCTTTCCCGAGACGCGGCTGCTGATTTGCGGCCAGGCGCCGGGACGACGCGTCCATGAGAGCGGGCTGCCGTTCACGGATCCATCGGGCGATCGTCTTCGTGACTGGATGGGCGTGGACTACGAGACCTTCTACGCCGACCCGCGCATTGGGGTGGCGGCCCAGGCCTTCTGCTATCCAGGCACCGCGCCGAAAGGCGGCGACTATCCACCGCCGACACGCTGTGCGGAACTGTGGCGACCGCAGTTGCTGGACGCCCTGCCGCAGATGGAGCTGACCTTGCTGGTCGGCGGCTATGCCCAGGCGTGGGCGCTGGGCGATGACGCCAAGCGGACCATGACCGAAACGATTAGGGCGTGGCGGGAGTATGCACCGGATCTGCTGGTGCTGCCGCATCCGTCGTGGCGCAATACGGCCTGGCTGAAGAAGAATCCGTGGTTCGAGGCGGAAGTGCTTCCCTATCTCCGGGAACGGGTTCAGCGCATTCTGACTTCTGCAAATCCGGCGGCCATTCGCTCCAGCGAGAAGGACTCGCCGGTGGTATCATGAGCGCTGCTTGGGACACATGGCCTTGATCGCCTCCAGACTTATGCCGCTGACCGCCGCGCTCATTCTGTCGGCCTGCGCCGCACCCCACATTCAGCCGCCGTTGACGCCGTCGCCGGGCTTTGTCGGCGCCCATGTCGAGGATCGCGCCCTGGTCATGTCGGACGGCGCGCGCCTGCCGTATCTGCATTGGGGGCCAAAGGAAGGGGCTCCCTGGGCAGTGATCGTGGCCCTCCACGGCATGAACGATCACGACGCCAGCTTCCGTCTGGCCGGCCCCTGGTGGGCCGAGCAGGGGATCGAGACCTGGTCCTACGATCAGCGCGGCTTCGGCGGGGCGCCAGGGCGGGGCGAATGGGCCGGGCAGCAGCGGATGACCGATGATCTGCGCGAGATCACCGCGATGGCGCGCGCCCGCTATCCCCATGCCGTCATCGCCGTGGTGGGCGAGAGCATGGGCGGGTCTGTGACCGCGGCGGCGTTCGGCTCCGACAATCCGCCGGATGCGGACCGGATCGTGCTGCTGGCGCCCGGCGTCTGGGGCTGGTCGACGCAAGGACTGTTGAACAGCACCGCGCTGAACATTGCGGCGCGGGCGCTGGGCGACGTGGCGCTGGAACCGCCGGAGTTCATCACGCGCGACATCCACGCCTCATCCAATACGCTGGAGCTTATCCGTAACGGACGCGATCCGATGAGCATCCTCGCGACCCGGTTCGACACCGTCTATGGGCTGGTCGATCTGATGGAGACCTCGTCGCGCAGCCTGGGCCGCATCCGGGGCGACGCCATCCTGATGTACGGCGCCCACGACGAGGTGGTGAAGAAGGGGCCGATGAAGGCGGCGCTTGAGCGGGCCGAGCGGGAGGGCGGAACGCTGCGGACCGCCTGGTATCCGACCGGCTGGCATCTGCTGAACCGCGATCTGGACGCCGAGATCGTCTATCGCGACGTCGTCTCGTGGTTGAGAGACCCGAAAGCCCCTTTGCCGTCGGGTGCGCCGGCTGTCTTGCCGCAGCTTCAGGCGGGCAGGGCGCGCCCTTAAGCGGGTCTTAACGCGACGTTTACCATCCAGGCGGCATTTTCTGCCTAGCGGGGCGTTCGTGTCTCCCGCGAGTAGGGGGCGGGGACGCGTGGGCGGCTTCACAGCGGCGTTGCAGAAGTTCGGGATCGGCCGTCTGGCTGCGGTCCTCGGCGTCGCCGCAGGCGTGGCCGCCGTGCTGGTCGCCGTCATGCTGCGCATGGGCCAAGCGCCGGACGCCCTGCTTTATTCCAACCTGGATCTGCGCGAGGCCAGCGAGATCAGCGCCGCCCTGGACCAAGCCGGCATCAAATATTCGTCCAAGGGCGACGGTTCGACCATCATGGTCAACCGCGACGAAGTCGGCACGGCGCGGATGCTGGTCGCGGGCAAGGGTTTGGTCACGTCCGGATCGGTTGGTTACGAGCTGTTCGACAGCCAGTCGGTGCTGGGTCAGACCGAGTTTCAGCAGCAGTTGAACGAACAGCGCGCCCTGCAGGGCGAACTGTCGCGCACCATCATGTCCATGCGCGGCATCACGGCCGCCCGCGTCCACATCACCATGCCGCGCCGCGAGATGTTCACCTCGGCCGCCGGCGAACCGACCGCCGCCGTTCTGGTGGGGCTGGGCGGGCGGGACCTGACGAGCGATCAGGTGCGGGCGATCCGCAACCTAGTGGCCTCGTCCGTGCCGAACCTGAAGCCCGACCGCGTCACCGTGGCGGACCAGACCAACCGCACCCTGGCGGCCGGCAGCGACGACGGAACCTTCACCTCGGCGTCCGCCGCCGAGGCCAAGGGCAATACCGAGAGCCAGCTTCAAGCGCGCATCAAGGACATCGTCGAAGGCGTCGTCGGCGCCGGCGCCGCCCGCGTCCAGGTCACGGCCGACATTGACCAGAGCCGCGCCACGACCCAGGAAGAGAAGTTCGATCCCGATGGTCAGGTCGTCCGCTCGACCACGACCAACGGCTCGCAATCCGCCGATAACAGCGGCCAGGCCGACGGCGGTGTGACCGCGACCAACAACATCCCTGGCGGCGCTGCGCCCGGCACGACGCCCGTCGGCTCGACCAACTCGGAAAACGCCGAGACGACCAACTACGAAATCTCCAAGACCACCACGACCACGACCAAAGAGCCAGGAGAGGTCAAGAAGCTGGCCGTCGCCGTCGCCGTGGATGGCAAGTGGACGCCGGCCAAGGACGGCAAGGGCGAGCCAACCTATGCGCCGCGCACCGCCGAGGAGATCGCCCAGATCAAGTCGTTGGTCGCCGCCGCCGCCGGCATCGACGAGACACGCGGCGACAAGATCGAGGTCATCAACGTCCGCTTCAACCACGACACCGGCATCGAGGGCGGTCTGGACGGCAAGTCGTCGCTGCTGGACTTCTCCAAGAACGACATCATGCGCTTCGTCGAGCTGGGCATCCTGACGGTCGTCGCCCTGCTGCTGATCTTCTTCGTGCTGCGTCCGCTGCTGAAGACGGCCGCAGGCGGCGGGGGCAATCTGCCGGCGCTGGCGGGCGCCAACGGCGTGCCGGTGACGGCTGTGGCGACCACCGTGATCGGCCCGGATGGCCAGCCGCAGATGGTTCAACTGCCGGCGCCCAGCGAGATGGATCAGAAAATCGACATCGCCCGCATCGAGGGTCAGGTGAAGGCGTCCTCGGTCAAGAAGGTCGCCGATTTCGTTCAGGCGCATCCCGATGATGCGGCCGGCATCCTGCGGACCTGGGTGGCGGAAGGCTGATGGCTAAGCTGGTCAACAAGAAGGCCTCGATCGACGATCCCAACAAGCTCTCGGGACCGGAGAAGGCCGCCGTCATCCTGCTGGCGCTGGGCGAAGAGCATACCGCCCTGTGGGAGCGGCTGGATGATGACGAGGTCAAGGAAATCTCCCAAGCGATGGCGACCCTGGGCAATGTCAGCGCCGAGGCCGTCGAGGCCCTGATGATTGAGTTCGTGTCGGGCCTGTCCGGCTCCGGCGCCGTGATCGGCAGCTATGAGCAGACGCAAAAGCTGCTGGCCGCCTTCCTGCCCAAGGATCGCGTCGACGGCCTGATGGAGGAAATCCGGGGCCCGGCCGGTCGCACCATGTGGGACAAGCTGGGCAATGTGAACGAGGCGGTTCTCGCCAACTATTTGAAGAACGAATACCCCCAGACCGTCGCCGTCATCCTGTCGAAGGTGCGTTCGGACCACGCCGCCCGGGTCCTGACCAGCCTGCCGGAAGACTTCGCGTTGGAATGCGTGCAGCGGATGTTGCGCATGGAGCCGGTGCAGCGCGAGATCCTGGACAAGATCGAGGCGACGCTGCGCACCGAGTTCATGTCGAACCTGGCGCGGACGTCCAAGCGCGACAGCCACGAGATGATGGCCGACATCTTCAACAGCTTCGATCGCCAGACCGAGGCCCGCTTCATCGGGGCCCTGGAAGAGCGCAACCGCGAGTCGGCCGAACGCATCCGCGCCCTGATGTTCGTGTTCGAGGATCTGTCGAAGCTGGATCCGGGCGGGGTGCAGACCCTGCTGCGCGCCGTGGACAAGGACTCTCTGGGCCTGGCAATGAAGGGCGCGTCGGAAGGCCTGCGCGAAATGTTCTTCTCCAACATGTCCGAACGTGCGTCCAAGATCATGCGCGAAGACATGGAGTCGATGGGGCCGGTGCGTCTGAAGGATGTCGACGCAGCCCAGATGGCCATGGTCCAGGTCGCCAAGGATCTAGCCGCCAAGGGCGACATCATGCTGGCCGGTCAGGGCACCGACGACGAGTTGATCTACTGACATGACCCAGTCCCCCGAAATCCGGCGCCTCTTCGCCTTTGACACCGAATTCGACGCTGACGGCTCGGTGGTGCGTGCGAGCGCGTGGAAGCCGGCGAAACGCTCCTATCTGCCGGCCGAGGTCGAAGCCCTGGTGGCTCAGGGCCGTCTGGAAGCGCGCGAACAGGCTCTCAGCGAGGTCGAGAATATTCGCGCCATGGCCCTGAGCAACATCGCCCAAGCCGTGGCGTCGGCGATGCCGAGCCTGAAGACGGTGGCCCAGGCCCATCGTGAACAGGCCGCCGATCTGGCCCTGGCCGCATCGCGCACCATCGCCGGGGCGGCGCTGGATCGCTTTCCGCATGCGCCGCTGAAGGCCGCGCTGGAACTGCTGGCGCAGGAAATCGACGCCTCGCCGCGTCTGGTCGTTCGGGCCTCAAGCCTGGACGACGAGGCGCGCAACATGATCGAGCGGGCCTGCGCCGACAGCGGCTTTACCGGCGTGGTCGCCTTCCGCGATGAACCGAGCCTGGCCCAGGCCGCCTTCCAGCTGGAATGGGCCGACGGGCGCGCTGATCACGATCCGCAAGGCTCGGCCGACCGCGTCGCCGAGGCCCTGACCGCCGCCCTGGCCGCCGAGGCCGGACACGCCGAAACCCTTCCCGTCGACAGGAGCATGTTCTGATGGCATCCGACGACTTGGCGCTGGAGGAGTTCTCCGACTTCTCTGGCCTTCCGCCCCTCGACGACGGCGGCGAAAAGAGCGCCGCCGATCTGGCGACCGTCTTCGACGTGCCGGTCAACATCTCGGCCGTGCTGGGCAAGTCGCACATGTCGGTGGCCCAGCTGCTGAAACTGAACAAGGGCTCGGTGCTGGAGCTGGATCGCAAGGTCGGCGAGGCGATCGACATCTTCGTCAACAACCGCCTGATCGCGCGCGGCGAGGTCGTCGTCGTCGACGACCGGCTGGGCGTGACCATGACGGAAATCATCAAGACCGAGGATAGTGGCGCCTGATTGGCGACCGGCTTTAGAGATTAGAGGAGAAGAACGATGCGTCTTCTGGTGGTAGGCAGACTGAGCGGCCAGCTCGCTTCGGCGGTGAAGATGGCCATGGCGCACGGCGCCAAGGTCAATCACGTCGAGCGCGCGGATCAGGCGACCGAGCAACTGCGCCGGGGGCAGGGCGCCGACCTGCTGATGGTCGACTATCAGCTGGACATCGCCGCCCTGATCGCCGCCAACGAGGCGGAGCGGATCACCATTCCGGTCGTGGCCTTCGGCGTCGACGCCGATGCGCGAGAGGCGGCGGCCGCCATCAAGGCAGGGGCCAAGGAGTTCATCCCGCTTCCGCCGGACGCCGAACTGATCGCCGCCGTCCTGTCGGCCGTCGCCGACGACGAAAAGCCGATGATCTCGGCCGACCCGTCCATGAAGGCGGTGCTGCAACTGGCCGACCAGGTCGCGCGCTCGGAAGCCTCGATCCTGATCACCGGCGAAAGCGGCGTCGGCAAGGAGGTGATGGCGCGGTATCTGCACGAGCATTCGCGTCGGTCCGAACGCCCGTTCATCAGCGTCAACTGCGCCGCCATTCCCGACAATCTGCTGGAATCCGAACTGTTCGGGCACGAGAAGGGCGCCTTCACCGGCGCCGTCGCGCGCCGCATCGGCAAGTTCGAAGAGGCCGACGGCGGCACCCTGCTGCTGGACGAAATCTCCGAGATGGACGCCCGGCTTCAGGCCAAGCTGCTGCGCGCCATCCAGGAGCGCGTCATCGACCGCGTCGGTGGCTCCAAGCCGGTCTCTGTCAACATCCGCATCATCGCCACCTCGAACCGCGATCTGGCCAAGGCCGTGGCGGAAGGCACGTTCCGTGAGGACCTGCTGTATCGCCTGAACGTGGTGAACCTGCGCCTGCCGTCCTTGCGCGAGCGGCCCGGCGACATCGTGGTTCTGGCCGACTACTTCATCAAGAAATACGCCGCCGCCAACGGCGTGCCGGTGCGTCCGATCTCGGCCGCCGCGCGTCAGGCCATTTCGGCCCATCGCTGGCCGGGCAACGTTCGCGAGCTGGAAAACGCCATGCACCGCGCGGTGCTGCTAGCGACAGGCCCCGAGATCGACGTCGACGCCATCCGCCTGCCGGACGGTCAGCCGCTAGGCGGCATGGGCGCGGGACAGGCCTATGAGGCGCCGCAAGCCGGAGTGGCTGCGCGTGCCGCCCAGGCAGCCGACGCCGTGACCCGCAGCTTCGTGGGTCAGACCGTGGCGGCGATGGAAAAGACGCTGATCCTGGACACCCTGACCCACTGCCTGGGCAATCGCACCCATGCAGCCAACATCCTGGGCATCTCGATCCGCACACTGCGCAACAAGCTGAACGAATACGCCGATGAGGGCACGGCCATTCCGGCACCGATGAGCGGCGTCTCCGCCTCGGGCTACGCGGCCTGAACCCATGCGCGCACCCGTGGAGCGCCGATGCGTCCTGACGGGGCTGGTCGCCTTGAGCGCGGTCGGCTGTTCGCCGCGCGCGGAATCACACCCTGCCGCGCCCGTCGCCTCGGTGGATGAGGTCATTGATCTGTCCGACCTGGAAACGCGCAACGGCGGCCGTCTCGGCTTCGTCGTTCAGGACGCGGCGACGGGCCGTAAGCTGGTTTGGCGCGGCGACGAACGCTTCGTCTATTGCTCGACCTTCAAGATGTATCTGGCCGCCGCGACCCTGTTGCGGGTGCAGCTCGGGCAGGAGCGACTGGATCGCCGCATCCCCATCACTGCGGCGGACATGATCAACCACGCTCCGGTGACCGAGCCCGCCGTCGGCGCCAGCCTGACGGTCGAGCAGTTGATGAAGGGCGCGGTGGAGGTCAGCGACAACCCCGCCGCCAATCTGCTGCTGAAGGCCATGGGCGGCCCGTCGGCGATGCAGACCTTCTATCGAAGCATCGGCGACGACAGCACCCGCTCGGACCGTGTCGAGCCGGAGATGAATCGTCTGGACGGCGACAAGGACACGATCCTTCCCAACCAGTCGGTCGCCAATCTCCAACGATTGTTCCTTGATCCGGCCTCGCCCCTGACGGCGGCGTCACGCGCCCTGTTGCTGCAGTGGATGACCGATACGCCCACGGGTCAGAATCGTCTTAGGGCTGGAACGCCTGCGGATTGGCGGGTGGCGCACAAGACGGGGACGGGGGCTATGGGCCGACCAATGACATCGGCCTGTTGTATCCGCCGAACGGGGAACCTGTGATCGTCGCCGCCTATTACCATGCGACCGGGGCGACGTCGGACGACGCCAATGCGGCCGTGATCGCCGAGGCGACGAGTCGTGCGCTGAAGGCGTTGGGCCGTGACTGATACGCCGGTGATGATGAAGGACGGCATGGCGCGCCCGACGGGCCGCGACGTGATCGGCTGGCTGAACCGCGGCGAAGTGCTGATGGCGGTCGGCGTGATCGGCGTGATCATGCTGCTGATCCTGCCGGTGCCCAAGTTCCTGCTGGATCTGCTGCTGGCCTTCTCGCTGGTGTCCAGCGTGCTGATCCTGATGACCGCCGTGATGATGAAGCGGCCGCTGGATTTCGCCATCTTCCCGACGGTGCTGCTGGTCTCGACCCTGTTCCGTCTCGGTCTGAACCTGGCCTCCACGCGCCTGATCCTGACCCACGGCCAGGAAGGTCACGATGCGGCGGGTCAGGTCATCAACGCCTTCGGTCAGCTGATGATGGGCGGCAACTTCATCATCGGGGTGATCATCTTTGCGATCATTCTGGTGGTGAACTTCGTCGTCATCACCAAGGGTTCGACCCGGATCGCCGAAGTATCCGCCCGCTTCACCCTGGACTCCATGCCGGGCAAGCAGATGGCCATCGACGCGGATCTGTCCTCGGGCCTGATCACCGAGGACCAGGCCAAGCTGCGCCGCAAGGAGCTGGAGCAGGAATCGACCTTCTTCGGCGCCATGGACGGCGCCTCCAAGTTCGTGCGCGGCGACGCCGTCGCGGGTCTGATCATCACCTTCATCAACGCCATCGGCGGCATACTGATCGGCACGCTGCAACACGGCATGCCGGCGATGGAGGCCGCCAACACCTATGTCCAACTGACCATCGGCGACGGCCTGGTGACGCAGGTGCCGGCCATCATCATCTCGATCGCCGCCGGCTTCCTGGTGTCCAAGGCCGGCGTCGAGGGCACGGCGGACAAGGCCATGGTCACCCAGCTGGCGACCAATCCCGTGTCGCTGGGCGTGGTGTCGGGCGCGGCCGGTCTGATCGGCCTGATCCCCGGCATGCCGCTGATCCCGTTCGCGGCCCTGGCCATCGGTTCGGGCTTCATGGCCTGGCGGCTGGGGCGCAATCGGTTGAAGCCTCAACCGACGGAGGCGGAGATCGCGGCTGCAGCGGCGGCTGCAAAACCCAAGGAAGACGTCGAAGAGCCCATCGCCAATGTGCTCACCATCGACGAGGTGAAGATCGAGCTCGGTTACTCGCTTCTCAGCCTGATCAACGATCTGGAAGGCCGCCGGCTGACCGATCAGATACGCGCCCTGCGGCGGTCGCTGGCCCAGGAATACGGCTTCGTCATCCCCCAGGTGCGCATCCTCGACAACATGCGCTTGCCGACCCAGGGCTACGCCATCCGCATCAAGGAGATGGAGACGGGCGCGGGCGAGGTGCGTCTGGGCCACCTGATGGCGATGGATCCGGCGGGTCGCCAGGTTGAGCTTCCGGGCGAGCATATGCGCGAACCAGCCTTCGGCCTGCCGGCGACTTGGATCGAGGAAGGTCTGCGCGAGGAGGCGACATTCCGAGGCTATACGCTTGTCGATCCGTCGACGGTCCTGACGACTCATCTGACCGAAATCCTGAAAGACAATATGGCCGACCTTCTGTCCTATGCGGAGGTGCAGAAGCTGCTGAAGGAACTGGGCGCCGAAGAGAAGAAGCTGGTCGAAGAACTGGTGCCCAGCGTGGTCACCGTCACGACGCTGCAGCGGGTGTTGCAGTCTCTGCTGCGCGAGAAGGTGTCGATCCGCGACCTGCCGGCGATCCTCGAAGGTTTGGCCGAGGCTGCGCCGCACAGTTCCAGCGTCACAACCCTGGTCGAACACGTTCGCGCGCGCCTGGGCCGCCAACTGTGCTGGCAGAACAAGGACGGCGAGGGGGCCTTGCCCATCGTCACCCTGTCGCCGGAATGGGAAAACGCCTTCGCCGAAAGCCTGATCGGCAATGGCGAGGACAAGCAGCTGGCCATGGCGCCGTCGCGCCTTCAGGACTTCATCCGCGCCGTGCGCGACACGTTCGAGCGGATCGCCATGACGGGTGAAAATCCGGTGCTGCTGACCGGCCCGATGACGCGGCCCTATGTGCGATCAATCATTGAACGCTTCCGCGGCCAGACCGTCGTGATGAGCCAGAACGAGATCCATCCCAAGGCGCGCTTGCGGACCCTGGGCCAGGTCTGATCCCGCCGACCTGGCAGTTTGACGTTTGACGCGGCGACGCACCCCGCTAAAGCTCCGCCGTCATGAGTCCGAACCCCCGATCCCAATGGTCGCGCCTGCGCGACTTCATGCGTACGCCGTCGTTGGCCCGGTCGATCTCGGCCATGCTGATCCTGGCGTTCGGGCTGCTGATCCTGGTCAATGCGACGACCTTTGTGATGATCCAGCGCACCGTCGCGTTGAACGAAACCATCGAGCACGCTCAGCAGATGCGGCGGGCTGCGCGCACGGTTCTGATTGCGAGCCTGGACGCCGAAACATCGCAACGCGGTTTTCTGTTGACGGGACGAAGCGACTTTCTGCAGCCCTACCGAGACGCCAGGGCCGACATGGAGCCCGCGCTGGCGTTTCTGGATGAGGGCGCGGCCCTCGATCCGACGCTGAAAGCCACCGTCGAACCCATCCACCGTCTGGGCGACAAGAAATGGGACGAGATGGAGCGCACCGTTACCTTGGCGCGCCAGGGGCGGATCGGACAGTCGATCCAGGCTGTGCGGTCTGGCGAAGGCAAGCAGTATATGGACGAGCTCAGGGCGGCCATCGAGAGGTTCGACAAGCTGAAGTCCGACCGGATCGACAGCCGACGCCGGGCGTCTGAGTTGTTTGGTCTCCTGACCGTCACGATGAACGCCATCGCCGGTCTGCTGGTCATCGTCTTGGCTCTGCTGTCAGCCTGGTTGGTGCGGCGTTACGTGGGCGAGATCCAATCCGCCCGCGCCACCCTCGACGCCGCCAACGCCAGCCTCGAAGACAAGGTCCGCGAGCGCACCGGCGACCTGATGCGCGCCAACGAGGAGATTCAACGCTTCGCCTATATCGTCAGTCACGACCTGCGTGCGCCGCTGGTCAACGTGATGGGCTACACCTCCGAACTGGAGCAGGCGGGCAAGATCGTCGACAAGGCGATCTATGAGGCTGAAAAGACGCGCGTGGTCGATCCCGAGATCGTCACCGCCGTGCGAGAGGAAATGCCCGAGGCCATCGGCTTCATCCGCGCCTCGACCGAGAAGATGGACCGGCTGATCAACGCCATCCTGAAGCTGTCGCGCGAAGGTCGTCGCAACCTGCTTCCAGAGCCGCTGGACATGACGGCGATGGCCCAGAACATCGCCAACAGCGTCCACCACCAGACCGAAGCATCGGGCGCGCGCATCGAGGTGCAGTCGCTACCCGAGATCGAAAGCGACCGCATTTCGATGGAGCAGATCGTCGGCAATCTGATCGACAACGCCGTCAAATATCTGGATCACGACCGGCCCGGCGAAATCGTCGTGTCAGGCGAAGACGTGCCGGGCGGCTGGGTCGTCTATCGGGTCGCCGACAACGGCCGGGGCATCGCCCCGCGCGACCATGAGCGAATCTTCGAACTGTTCCGGCGCTCCGGAAGACAGGATCGTTCTGGCGAGGGGTTGGGCCTGGCATTTGTGCGCAACAGCGTTCGTCGACTAGGCGGCACGATCGACGTTGAGTCCGAGCTGGGCAAAGGCTCGACTTTTCTGCTGAAATTCCCCAAACGACTGATCCTGTCTGAACCCGGAGGCGCGCTGTGACGCAACCCGTCAAAATCATCATGGTCGAAGACGACCATGGCCACGCCAAGCTGATCGAAAAGAACATCCGCCGGGCCAACATCAACAACGAGATCAAGCATTTCGATGAGGGTGGTGCGGCGCTCGACTATCTGTTCAGCGACGAAATCCTCGCCAATGGCCCGCTGCTGATCCTGCTCGACCTCAACCTGCCCGATATGTCGGGTACGGACATTCTGGAAAAGGTGAAGGCCAACGACCGTCTGAAGCGGGCTCCGGTCGTGGTGCTGACGACCACGGACGACAAGGTCGAAATCCAGCGTTGCTACGACCTGGGCTGCAACGTCTACATCACCAAGCCGGTGGATTATGAGTCCTTCGCCGGCGCCATCCGTCAGTTGGGTCTGTTCCTGTCGGTGATCCAGGCGCCGGAGATCTGACGATCGACGCGTCCCAGCCCATCCGCCTGCTCTACATCGACGATGATCGGGGTCTGTCCCGACTGGTCGAGAAGGAACTGGGGCGTCACGGCTATGCCGTCACCTGCGCGCCGGATGGCGATGCGGGGTTGGAGCTGTTGCAGCAGGGTGAGTACGACATCTGCGCGCTGGACCACTATATGCCGACACGAGACGGGCTGGACGTCCTGCCGGACATTCTGGCCCTGACGGCCCCGCCGCCCGTCGTCTATGTGACGGGCGCGCAGGATGGGCGGATCGCCGTCGCGGCCCTTCGCGCGGGCGCGGCGGACTATGTCATCAAGGACGTCTCGGAGGACTTCACGTCCCTGTTGCGCTCGGCGCTCGAGGACGCCCTGTCGCGCCGTCGGCTGGAGCGCGAGAACGAACTGGCGCAGGAAGAAATCCGCCGGGCGCGCGATCGGGCCGAGGCGATGCTGCGTGAGGTGAACCACCGCGTCGGCAACTCGCTGCAGCTGGTGTCCAGCTTCATGTCCTTGCAGATGCGCCACGTCACCGATCAGGGCGCCAAGGACGCGCTGCGGGAATCGCAGGCGCGGATCGAGGCGGTCGCCCATGTTCACCGCCGCCTCTATACCTCCGGCGACATGAGCCACGTGGCCATGGACGAATATCTGGTCGGGCTGATGGACGAGCTGTCCAAGTCCATCGGGCCGGATGACGGATCGCCTAAGCTGACGCTGGACGCCGAGCCGTTGTCGGTCACGACCGACCAGGCCGTGTCGATTGGCGTCATCGTCACAGAACTGGTCACCAACGCCGTGAAATACGCCTATGCGCCGGGGCAAGGAGGCGAGATCCGCATCCATATGCGCCGCGAGAACGAGAATCGCGTGATGCTGACAGTCGAGGATGACGGTCCCGGCATGGGCGACGGAACACCCAAGGGCACGGGTCTGGGCGGCAAGATCATTTCCGCCATGGCGTCTGGCCTGCGGTCGGCGGTCGAGTTCGACGGCGCCCACAAGGGCGTGCGCGCCAGGTTGTCGTTCGACCTCTAGGGTCGGTTTTCATCATGTTGCAGTTCGGCGTTCGCAAACCCGCTTCGGATTATCGTCACCGCGCCACCGCGTTCGGCATCGTCGAGCGCGACGGCCTGATCGCCTGTGTGCGCGTCGAACGTGAGACCGGTCCCTATTTCGACCTCCCCGGCGGCGGCTTGGACATCGAGGAGACCGAGGTTCAGGCCCTCGTCCGTGAGTTCGTCGAGGAAACCGGCCTGACGGTCGCGCCGCTGAACCGCATCGCAGAGGCCAGCCAGTATTTCGTGCGCTCGACCCGCGAGCCCGTGAACAATGTCGGCGGCTTCTGGACGGCGAGCGTGGCGTCGGACAATCCGGATGCGAAATGCGAAGACGACCACACCCTGGTGTGGCTGGATCCGACCTTCGCCATCTCACGTCTGCGTCACGACTCCCACGCTTGGGCCGTAGCCGTCTGGCTGCGTCGCCCAAGCTGAGCCTTACGGAACGCGCTTCCTGTGAAGTCGTTTGTATTTCGAACCGCAAACATATGTCGCGGCGATGAAAGCAGGAGATTTCGATGGCTGATCACGACCGTATCGAAGGCGCCGCCAAGAACATGGGCGGCAAGGTCAAGGAAGGCGTCGGCAAGATGACCGGCGACACCAAGCTGCAAGCCGAAGGCAAGGCCGATCAAGTCGAAGGCAAGGTCCAGAATACTGTCGGCGGCGTCAAAGACAGCCTCCGCGACAAGGCCTAAGCCTCTCTGAAATGCGCGAAGATAAGAAACGCCGCCAGCCAAGCGCGGGCGGCGTTTTTTGCATGCCTTAGCGCGTCAATGCGCGCATCGCCTTGTCGAGGCCTTCGAGCGTCAGCGGGAACATCCTCTGCTCCATCACTTCGCGTAGCAGGCCGACGGAAGCGGTATAATCCCAGTACCGCTCCTGAACTGGATTGAGCCAGACCGACTTCTCCCACTGCTGGCGCGCCCGCTTCATCCATACGGCGCCGGCCTCCTCGTTCCAGTGCTCGACGGAGCCGCCGGGCATGGTGATCTCATAGGGGCTCATCGTTGCATCGCCGACGAAGATGGCGCGCCAGTCGCCAGGGTATTTGTGCAGCAGATCCCACGTCGGGATCCGCTCGGTGTGGCGCCGGCGATTGTCCTTCCAGACGCCTTCGTAGAGGCAGTTGTGGAAGTAGAAGAACTCCAGGTTCTTGAACTCGGTCTTGGCCGCCGAGAACAGCTCCTCGACCAGCTTGATGTGACCGTCCATCGAACCGCCGATGTCCAGGAACAGCAGCACCTTGATCGTATTGCGTCGCTCCGGCCGCATCTGGATGTCCAGCCAGCCCTGACGCGCGGTGCCGTCGATGGTGCCGTCGATATCCAGTTCGTCGGGCGCCCCCTGTCGGGCGAAACGGCGCAGACGACGCAGCGCCACCTTGATGTTGCGGGTGCCCAGTTCGACCGTGTCGTCCAGGTTCTTGAACTCGCGCTTTTCCCAGACCTTGACCGCCCGGCCATGCTTGCCCGGACCGCCGATGCGAACGCCTTCGGGGTTATAGCCGCCGTGTCCGAAGGGGCTGGTCCCGCCCGTGCCGATCCATTTCGAGCCGCCCGAGTGTCGCTCCTTCTGCTCTTCCAGACGCTGCTTCAGCGTCTCCATCAGCTTGTCGAAACCGCCCAGCGCCTCGATCTGGGCCTTCTCGTCGTCGGTCAGATATTTTTCGTTCAGCAGCCTCAGCCAATCCTCGGGAATGTCAGTGGTCAGGTCCTCGCCCGACCCGATCGACTCGACGCCCTTGAACACCGTCCCGAACACCTGATCGAACCGATCATAGTGCTTCTCGTCCTTGACCAGGACCGCGCGCGACAGATGATAAAAGGCCTCGACCTCGCGCCCCGCCACGTCGCGATCCATGGCCTCCATCAGATGGAGCCATTCCTTCATCGACACCGGAACCTTGGCGTCGCGCAGCGCGGTGAAGAAGGGCAGGAGCATGAGAGGGATGTGAACCCTGATCAGCCGCGCCGCAAGATGAACTCGCGGTCGCGCCAGGCGCCGACGGGGTAGTCGTATTCGCCGGCCTTCTCGAAGCCGTAGGCGGCGTAGAGGCGCTGGGCCTTGTCGTTGCCGCTCCAGACGCCGATCCACAGCGGTCCGTCCGTGTGGATTTCCATCCAGTACAGAGACAGCTTCAGCAGTCTGGTCCCCAGCCCCAGGCCTTGCGCCGCCTTGGACACATAGAGCCGGCGCAGTTCCATGTGCGACGCTCTAGCGTCGGGGTGAGGCAGGCCGTTGGGACCGGCGTTGGCGAAGGCCAGCAGTTCGCCGTCGCGGTCGGCCACCCACCAGGCGCAGTCGGGCTCCGCCAACTTCTTCAGCGTCGGTTCCAGATCGAAACTGGCGTCCAGAAATGCCTTCAGGTCCGCCTCGGGATAGGGGATGCTGAACCCCTCGACGAAGGTGTCGATGAAGGTCTGGCGGCCCAGGGCGCCCAGGGCGACGGCGTCTTCGGGGCGGGCAGGGCGGATCACGATCTCGGTCATGCCTCGGCTCTAGCGCGCGCCTTGATGCGCGTCACGGGCGACAAGTCCTAAAGCCCGGCGTATCGTCGTTCCAATGTCCCTGCCGATTGTCACCCATCCGTCCATGCTGTCCCACGCGCCGGGCGCGGGCCATCCCGAAAGCCCCGAGCGGCTCAAGGCGGTGCTGGATGCTCTGGAGGATGCAGGCCTGGCCCGCGACCGACGCGCCGCGACCCAGGCCGACGTTGTGGATCTGGAGCGGGTGCATCCCGCCGCCTATGTCGCACGATTGCTGGACGCCTCGCCGGTGGCAGGCATGGTCCAGCTGGATGCCGACACCGTCCTTTCACCCGGCAGCGTGCCGGCCGCGCGGCTGGCGGCAGGAGCGGCGATTGATGCGGTGCGAGCCGTGGCGCGTGGCGAGATGGATCGCGCCTTCGCCGCCGTGCGCCCGCCGGGCCACCACGCCGAGCCGGACCGCGCGATGGGGTTCTGCCTGTTCTCCTCCGTCGCCGTTGCGGCGCGCGCGGCTCAGGCCGAAGGGATGGCGCGGGTGGCGGTGGTCGATTTCGACGTTCACCACGGCAATGGCACCCAGGCGGCGTTCGAGGACGACGACAGCCTGTTCCTGGCCTCCATCCACCAGATGCCGCTCTATCCCGGCACGGGCGCGGCTTCAGAGACGGGCGTCGGCAATATCGTCAACGCCCCCGTCGCGCCCCATGCGGCGCGCGAGAACTGGCGTGCGACCTTCGCCGGCGGGTTGATGCCGGCGCTGGAATCGTTCCGGCCGGACCTGGTCCTGATCTCCGCCGGTTTCGACGCCCACCGGCGCGATCCGCTGGCGCATCAGTCGCTGGAGGCCGAGGATTTCGCCTGGGCGACGCGTGCGATTCTGGAGGTCGCGCGTCGGACCTGTTCGGGCAAGGTTGTGTCGGCGCTTGAGGGCGGTTACGACCTTGAAGGACTAGGCCGCTCTGCGGTCGCCCACGTCGCTGCGCTCGGGGAGGACTGAGGACGCTTAACGCCTTGAAACCAAAGGCCCGTCCGCTTGTCATGTCAGCCCCCGCCCTGTCCCTCGATTCGACCGAACCGTCCGTGTCCACGCCTGAGGCCGCGCCGTCCGTGGGCGCGCTTGTCGCTGTTCGTCCCGGCGCCATCATCCTGACGCGTCACGGCGAGCCGGCCCTGTCGCGCAAATGCCTGATCTCTGCCCGCCAGTACGGCGACTGGTGGGCGAAATATGAGATCGGCGGCCTGCTGGCCGGCCAGACCCCGCCGCCCGAACTCGTTGCGGCCGCCCAAGGGGCCGGGGCCATCTACGCCTCGACCCGTCAGCGCGCCCAGGAAACCGCCGCTGCTGTCGCGGCGGGGCGCGAGGTCATGGCTGATGTCATGTTCATCGAGGCGCCCTTGCCGCCGCCGCCGATTCCGGAATGGATCAAGCTGTCGCCCAAATGGTGGGGCGTGGTGTCGCGTTTCTGGTGGCATGCTTTCGATCATCACGGCGGCCAGGAAACCCGCGCCCAGGCCGAGGCGCGCGCCGATCAGGCGGCGCAAAAGTTGATCGCGCGAGCCGAGAGCGGTCAGGACGTGCTGGTCTTCGCCCATGGCTATTTCAACCATATGGTCGGGCGCGCGCTGAAGGCCGACGGCTGGAAGCTGGTTCAGAACCAGGGCTTCAAATACTGGTCGCAGCGTCGCTACGAGAAACGATAGCCGCTTCTGACGTTGATGCGCCCCGCGCGCGCCTCTAGGGTCCGCGCCATGACCGATACCGCCGCCGCCATCCCCGCCGATCTCAGCTTCGAAGACGCCCTGAAGCGCCTGGAGACCATCGTGTCTCGCCTGGAATCCGGCCAGGCGCCGCTGGAAGAATCGATCGCCCTCTATGAAGAGGGCGCCAAGCTGAAGGCGCATTGCGAGGCGCGGCTGAAGGCGGCTCAACTGCGTGTGGAAAAGATCGTGGTCGGCCCGGACGGTCAGGCCAAGGGCGTCGAGGCGGCGTCGTTCGAATGATCCCTATGTCGTCTTCGAGCCTGGTCTGGAGCCGGTTCTCGTGAACCGGGTCATCGCCGCGAACTCGCCGGAACAGGCGGTGATCGATCGCGTGGCTGAGGTCGCCGATCTGGTCACGGTCGCGCTGGATGAACTGCTGCCGCGCGCCGAGGGACCGGAATCCCGCCTGACCGAAGCGATGCGCTACGCGGCGCTCGGTCCCGGCAAACGCTTGCGGCCGTTCTTCGCGCTGGAGGCCGCACGCCTTTTCGACATCGATGAGCGATCGGTATTGCGCGCCGCCTGCGCCCTGGAATGCGTGCACGCATACAGCCTGGTTCACGACGACCTGCCGTGCATGGACGACGACGACGTGCGCCGGGGCCGGCCGACCGTACACCGGGCCTATGACGAGGCGACGGCTGTGCTGGCCGGCGATGCGCTGCAGACGGCCGCCTTCGACATCATCCTGCACGAAGACACCCACGAGGACGCGGCCGTGCGGTGCGAACTGGCGGCGCGGCTGTCGCTGGCGTCCGGTGCGCGGGGCATGGCGGGCGGTCAGATGATCGACCTGCTGGGCGTCCGCGACGACCTGGGCGGCGTGGCGCGGATGCAGCGACTGAAGACCGGCGCCCTGTTCGCCTACGCCTTCGAAATTCCGCTGATCATCGCCGACGCCTCGGCCCAGCACCGCCACGCCCTGATCAGCTTCGCCCACGATGTCGGCCTGGCCTATCAGATCGTCGACGACCTGCTGGACGCCGAAGGCTCGGCCGAGGAAATGGGCAAGGCGGCCGGGGGCAAGGACGCGGCGCTGGGCAAGACCAACTTCGTCACACTGCTGGGTCTGGAGGCGGCGCGGCAAAGGGTCGCGCATCTCGCAAACCAAGCCCGTTCGCATCTGGAGCCGTTTGGCGACGAGGCCGAAATCCTCAGGGCCAGCGTGGACTTTGTGCTAAAGCGCCGGTCCTGATACGAAACGTTGACACGACCTGCGGGTTGATCGACCAGACTTTCCAAGGTTTTACGGCTGATGCCCGACACCCCGCTACTCGACACCGTCAAGACGCCCGCCGACACGCGGGACTTCGATATCGCCCAGTTGAAACAGCTGGCGCAGGAGGTGCGGGCCGAAACGATCGACGCCGTGTCCGTCACCGGCGGCCATCTGGGCGCGGGTCTGGGTGTGGTCGAACTGACCACGGCGCTGCACCATGTGTTCGAGACGCCCAAGGACATCCTGATCTGGGACGTCGGGCATCAGTGCTATCCGCATAAGATCCTGACCGGGCGGCGCGACCGCATCCGCACCCTGCGTCAGGGCGGCGGCCTGTCGGGCTTCACCAAGCGCAGCGAGAGCGAATACGATCCGTTCGGCGCGGCGCACGCCTCGACCTCCATCAGCGCCGCCTTGGGCTTCGCCGCCGCGCGCGATCAGAAGGGCGAGAAGAACCGCGTGGTGGCCGTCATCGGCGACGGCTCCATGTCCGCCGGCATGGCCTATGAGGCGATGAACAACGCCGCCGAGGCGACCAGCGGCCAGCTGATGGTCATTCTGAACGACAACGACATGTCGATCGCGCCGCCGGTTGGCGGGATGAGCGCCTATCTGGCCGGCCTGGTGTCGGGCGGCGCCTATCAGAACGTCCGCCGACTGGGCAAGACGGTGGCCCAGCACCTGCCGCGCCCCTTCCGCAAGGCGGCCAAGAAGGCCGAGGAATACGCCCGCGGCATGGTCACCGGCGGCACCTTCTTCGAAGAGTTGGGCTTCTATTACGTCGGTCCGATCGACGGCCACGACATGGACAATCTGGTGCCAATCCTGAAGAAGGCGGCCGCCATCGAGGACCGCCCGGTGCTGGTCCACGTCGTGACGCAGAAGGGCAAGGGCTACGCCCCCGCCGAAAGCAGCGCCGACAAACTGCATGCGGTCGTCAAGTTCGACGTGGTCTCAGGCAAGCAGGCCAAGGCCATCTCCAACGCGCCCAGCTATACCAAGGTGTTCGGAACCGAGCTGATCAAACACGCCAAGGTCGATCCGTCGATCGTGGCGATCACGGCGGCCATGCCGTCCGGCACGGGTCTGGACCTGTTCGGCCAGGCCTTCCCTGAGCGGACGTATGACGTCGGCATCGCCGAACAGCACGCGGTGACCTTCGCGGCCGGTTTGGCGGCGGACGGCATGAAGCCGGTCTGCGCGATCTATTCGACCTTCCTTCAGCGCGGTTACGACCAGGTGGTCCACGACGTGGCGATCCAGTCGCTGCCGGTGCGTTTCGCCATGGATCGGGCGGGCCTGGTTGGGTCGGATGGCGCCACGCACGCGGGATCGTTCGACATCGGCTTCATGGGCGCGCTGCCCGGCATGGTGCTGATGGCCGCCGCCGATGAGGCCGAACTGGCGGCGATGATCTCGACGTCCCTGGCCATCGACGACCGGCCCAGCGCCTTCCGCTATCCGCGCGGCGACGGCGTGGGCGTGGAGATCCCGGAACTCGCTGCGCCGCTTGAGATTGGCAAGGGCCGGATCGTGCGCGAGGGGACTTCAGTCGCCATCCTTAGCCTGGGCACCCGTCTGCAGGAATCGCTGAAGGCGGCGGACATGCTGGCCGCCAAGGGCGTGTCGGCCACTGTCGCCGACGCCCGCTTCGCCAAGCCGCTGGACGCCGATCTAATTCTGCGTCTGGCGCGCGAGCACGAGGCCCTGATCACGGTCGAAGAAGGCGCCATGGGCGGCTTCGGCGCCTTCGTGCTGCAACTGCTGGCCGAAAAGGGCGCGCTGGACGGCGGGCTCAAGATCCGCACCCTGAACCTGCCCGACGTCTTCCAGGACCAGGATGCGCCCATGGCGATGTACGCCCAGGCCGGCCTGAACGCCGAACACATCACCGCCGCCGCGCTTCAGGCCTTGGGCGTGTCGGTTAGCCAGGCGGCTAGAGCGTAGATCAGGCCCGGTCGCGAATTCGCATCGCCCCGCGCTCGCCGGTCTCCACCTCGAACCGGCCGGTGGCGCGGATCAGGTCCGACAGCTTGGCGTAACCGTAGGTGCGCTGGTCGAAGTCGGGATGGGCGTTGCGCAGCCGATTGCCGATACCACCCACCGCGACCCATCCGTCGCCGTCCTCGTCCATGTCGGCGATGATGGCCGCGATCAGGCGCGCGGCCTCGGACGGCTTGCGCTTGGTCGCCGGCGCTTCGGCGACTGGCGACTTGGCGCCTGCGTCGACCGGAACCGGCGCAATCAGGTTCTCGGTATAGATGAAGCGGGTGCAGGCCTGACGGAAGCTTTCGGGCGTCTTCTGCTCGCCGAACCCGTAGACGTCGACGCCTTCCTCGCGGATGCGCGCCGCCAGTCGGGTGAAATCGGCGTCCGACGACACTAGGCAGAAGCCGTCGAACCGCCCCGAATGCAGCAGGTCCATCGCATCGATGACCAAGGCGATGTCGCCCGAGTTCTTGCCCTTGGTGTTGGCGAAATTCTGCTGGGGCTGGATGGCGAAACGCGCCAGGACCCGCGTCCAGCCGGCGATCTGCGGGCTGGCGAAGTCGCCGTATATGCGCCGCGCCGAGGCCTCGCCCAGGGTGGCGATTTCGCTGAACAGCGCCTCTGCGATGCGGGCGGAAGCATTCTCCGCATCGATCAGGACCGCGAGGCGAGGGGCCTTGTCGTCAGCCATGGCGGATGTCCTTTTCTACGCCGCCAGTCTGCGGTGCGGCGGACCCTACAACTGACCCATCGTATTGTCGTGATCCACGGCCTGTTTCTTCAGCCAGCCGACAAAAGCGGTCGCGCTGGGCGAGGGCGGCCGGTCGCGGGGCTGGACGACGTAATAGGCGAAGCCGACCGCCTCGGACCCATCGGGGAAGGGCGCGACCAGACGGCCTGACGCCAGGTCCGCCTGAGCCAGGGTCCGTTTGGCCAAGGCTACGCCGCGCCCCGCTATGGCGGCCTCGATCAACAGGCCGGATTGATTGAAGCGCGAGCCCCGACGCGGGTCGGGGTGACGAATGCCCCGCGCCTTCAGCCACATGGCCCAGTCCGGGCGGCTGGGATCGCCGTCGTTGGACATGTCGTGCAGCAGGGTGTGTCCGATCAGGTCGGCGGGTTTGCGGATCGGCTTGTCGCCGTCCATCAGCGATGGGGCGCAAACCGGCAGCACCGTCTCGGTCATCAGCCGATCGACCGTCAGGCCGGGATAGTCGCCGGGACCGTAGCGCACCGCCAGATCGACCTTGCCCTCGCTCAGGTCCGCCGGCTCCATGTCGGCCGAAATCCACAGTTCGATCTCGGGATGGGCAGTGTGGAAGTCGTCCATGCGCGGCATCAGCCATTTGGAGGCGAAGCCGGGCGCCACGCTGATCGACACCTGTTTGCGACGCGGCGGTTCGCGCAACAGGGCCGAGGCGTCCATCAGTCGCTCGAACCCCTCGCGCAGCAGCGGCACGGACGAGCGGCCCAGATCGGTCAGTTGCAGGCCCCGCGCCTCGCGCACGAACAGCGGCCCGCCGACGATGTCTTCCAGAAGGCGGATCTGCTGGCTGACCGCGCCGGGCGTCACCGACAGTTCGTCGGCGGCGCGAGAGAAGTTCAGATGTCGCGCGGCGGCCTCGAAGGCGCGCAGGGCGTTGAGCGGGAGCAGGGATCGGACCATCGCGGATAGAAATCCTATCAGCGAGCCAAAGGCAATCTGGTTTGCGGCTCTGGACGGGGAAGACGAAGGTTCGCGCCCTGCCGTCGTCCCTGTTTCCTCTCCCGGCGGCCCAGAAAGCAAGACGATGCGTGTATTCCTCGCCTCCATTCCGCTGGAGGCCGCAAAGATCGTGATCATCGGCGGCGGCGAGCCGGCGCTGGCCAAGCTGCGACTGTTCCTGAACACCCCGGCCGAGTTGGTGTGGTTCGCACCTGACGGCGCGCCCCCCAAGATCGAGACGCCGTTGACGGCGCCGGAGCCGGTGCTGCGTTCGCCGGAGGCTGAAGACTTGGCGGGCGCACGGCTGGTGTTCATGGCGCTGGACGATGCGGATGAACTGACGCGGCTGGGTCATCTCGCGCGCGCGGCGGGCGCCCAGATCAATGTGGTGGACAAGCCGCATCTGAGCGATTTCCAGACCCCGGCCCTGATCGACCGCGACGAGGTGGTGATCGGCGTGGCGACCGGCGGATCGGCGCCCATCCTGGCGCGGGACATCCGCACGGCCATCGAGGGCGTGCTGCCCGCAGGCCTGGCCAATGTGGCGCGGCTGGCGCGCGAGCTGCGCGATACGGTCAAGGCCAGCGTGCCGGACTTCATGGCGCGCCGTCGCTTCTGGGAGAGGGCCTTCCGGGGTCCGGCTGCGACCCTGGCGTCGGAAGGTCGGACGGCCGAGGCACGGCGCGAGATGCTGCGCCTGCTGAACGTCGCCGCGCCGGAGCAGGGCGTCGTCCATATCGTCGGCGCCGGGCCGGGCGACCCGGAACTGCTGACCCTGAAGGCGCTGCGGGTGTTGCAGGACGCCGACGTCATCATCCACGACCGTCTTGTGCCCGAGGCGGTGCTGGAACGGGCGCGGCGCGACGCCAAGCGGCTGTATGTGGGCAAGGCGCGCGGCGAGCATTCGGTGCCTCAGGATCAGATCGAGGCTCTGATGATCGAGGAGGCCCGCGCCGGTCATCGGGTCGTGCGACTGAAGGGCGGCGATCCCTTCGTCTTCGGACGCGGCGGCGAGGAACTAGAGGCCGTGCGCGCTGCCGGGATCCCGGTGTTCGTCGTGCCGGGCGTGACGGCGGCCCTGGCCTGCGCGGCCTCGGCGGGGATTCCGCTGACGCACCGCGATCATGCCCAGGCGGTGACTTTTGTTACGGCTCAGGCCAAGCCGGGCGGCGACGACGCCGATTGGGCGCGGCTGGCTGCGCCCAATCATACCCTGGCCGTCTACATGGGCGTGGACCGGGCGGAAGAGACGGCGGCCAAACTGATTGCAGCGGGCCGTTTGGGCTCGACCCCCGTGGCCATTGTCGAGAACGGCAGTCGTCCCGAGGAACGGGTTCTGACCGGTCGTCTGGACGGGCTGGGCGCCCTGGCGCGCGGCGCCGACCTGACCGGTCCGGCCCTGTTGTTCGTCGGCGAGACGGCGGCCTTCTCGGCGTCGGTCGAGACGCGGACGGAGGTCGCGGCGTGAAGATCGTCACCGCAAACCGCCTGTCGGACGGCCGCGTCATCTATGCAGGTGTCGACAACCAGCCGGTCGAGCACATCGACCAGGCCTCGGTGCTTGACGAGACGGCGGCCGAGGGGGTGCTGGCCGAGGTGGCCGGTCGGCCGAATGTCTTCGTCAATCCCTACCTGGTCGAGGTTCTGGACCATGTCCCCTCGGGTCGCGACCGCCTCAAGGAGCGCATCCGTTCCGCCGGTCCCACTGTGGGCCACAGCGTCGTCGGAGGCGTGGGCTGATGTATCGCTATGACGAGTTCGACCATGCCCTGGTGCGTGAACGGGTCGAGGAGTTTTCCGATCAGGTGGCGCGCCGCGCGTCCGGCGCCCTGACCGAGGACGAGTTCAAGCCGCTGCGGCTGATGAACGGCGTCTATCTGCAACTGCACGCCTATATGCTGCGCGTCGCCGTTCCCTATGGCGTGATGAGCAGTCGTCAGATGCGCCAGCTGGCCCATATCGCGCGGACCTATGACAAGGGCTACGGTCACTTCACGACCCGCTGCAACATCCAGTACAACTGGCCGGCTCTGACCGATCTGCCGGCGATCCTGAGCGATCTGGCTGATGTCGAGATGCACGCCATCCAGACTTCGGGCAACTGCATCCGCAACACCACCACCGACGTCTTCGCCGGCGCCGCCGACGACGAGATCGAGGATCCGCGCCCCTGGTGCGAGATCATCCGTCAGTGGTCGACCATCCACCCAGAGTTCAGCTTCCTGCCGCGCAAGTTCAAGATCGCGGTGATCGGCGCGGAGAAGGACCGAGCGGCGATCCGCACCCACGATGTCGGCCTTCAGATCGTAAAGGGCGAGGACGGCTGCACGGCCTTCCGCGTCTTCGTCGGCGGCGGACAGGGGCGTCTGCCCCATATCGGTCAGGAGATCGCCTCGGCCGTTCCGGCGGCGGACCTGCTGGCCTATTTGACCGCCATCCTGCGGGCCTGGAACCTGCTAGGTCGGCGCGACAACATCCACAAGGCGCGGATCAAGATCCTGGTCGCCTCGCTAGGGATCGAGGCCTTCCGCGAGGAGGTGGACAAGCATTACGCCACCCTGCGCCACGAGGATCTGCGCATCCCCGAGGACGAGGCCGAGCGGATCAAGGCCTATTTCGCTCCGCCGCCGTTCGAGGCTCTGCCCAAGGTCAGCGGCCCGTTCGACCGCGCCCTGCTGGCCGATCCGGACTTCGCTCGGTTCGCGAGGAACAACGTCCGTCGTCACCGTCAACCGGGTTACGCCTCGGTGGTGGTGTCGCTGAAGCCGGTCGGCGGGGTGCCGGGCGACATCACGGCGGACCAGATGGACGCGGTGGCGGATTTGGCCGAGCGGTATTCGTTCGACGAACTGCGCGCCGCCTATGAGCAAAACCTGGTCCTGCCTCATGTGAAGCTGGACGACGTGCCGACGGTCTGGCGGGCGTTGCGGGAGGCGGGACTGGCCACCGCCAACGCCGATCTGGCGACCGACGTCATCGCCTGCCCCGGCCTGGACTATTGCAGCCTGGCCAACGCCCGGTCGATCCCGGTGGCCCAGGCCCTGTCCAAGCGGCTGGCCGACATGGACTATCAGGAAAAGCTGGGGCCGGTCCGGATCAATATGAGCGGCTGCATCAACGCCTGCGGCCACCACCACGTCGGCCACATCGGCGTCCTGGGCGTCGATCGCAAGGGCGAGGAATACTATCAGATCACCGTCGGCGGCTCGCCCGACGAACAGGCGGCGCTGGGCGACATCGTGGGCAAGAGCCTGCCGTCGCAAGAGGTGGCGCCCGCCATTCAGCGGACGCTGGACCGCTATCTGCAAATCCGCACGGACGGCGAGCGGTTCATCGACACGGTGCGCCGCGTCGGACCCGATCCCTTCCGCGACGCCATCTATGAGACGCTCGATGCAACGGCTTGAGGGCATACAGAACGGGCTGCGCCTGTCGGTGACGACCCCGCTAGAGGAGGTTGAGACGGCCGCCGCAAGCGAAGACACGCTGGTGCTGGAGTTCGACGCCTTCCGCGACGGACGCGGCTTCTCGCTTGCGGCGATGCTGCGAGAGCGCGGTTACGCCGGGCGGCTGATCGCGGCGGGCAAGGTCCTGCCGGATCAGGCGCGACACCTTCGGCGTTCGGGCTTCGACGCGGTGGAACTGGCCGAGGGCGCGGATGCGGCCGCCTGGGACCGCATGGATCAGGCGTTCAGCGCCGCCTACCAGCCCGCCGTGGATCCCGCACCGACGATCTGGCAGCGGCGGCGTGCGGCGTCGAACGACCGCGATCTGGACGCCCTGGCCGAACGGCTGAATCGCGAGACGGCGGGCAAGGACGCATCCGAGATCGTGAAGGCGGCATTGGACCCGGCGCTGGGTTTGCGGGTCGGCGCCATTTCGTCGTTCGGGGCCGAGTCCGCCGTCCTTCTGGACATCATCGCCGGCGAGGACAAGACCGTGCCGGTGGTCTTTCTGGAGACAGGCCAGCATTTCCTCCAGACCCTGTCCTATCGCACCCAGCTGACCAAGGCGCTGGGCCTGACCGACGTGCGGCTGGTCACGCCGGATGCGGGCGAGAAGGCGACGTTGGATGCGCGCGACGACCTGTGGAAGATCGACGCCGACGCCTGCTGTGACCTGCGAAAAGTGCGGCCGCTGGCGCGGGCGACCGCCGGGTTCAATGCGCTCATCACCGGGCGCAAACGCTATCAGGCCGCGACGCGGGCAAAGCTGAAGCCGTTCGAGGTGCTGGACGGGGTGCTGCGGATCAATCCGCTGGCGAACTGGGACGCCGACGACGTCGAGGCCTGGCTGGAGGAGAACGATCTGCCGCGTCACCCGCTGGTCGAGCAAGGCTACCGATCCATCGGCTGCTGGCCCTGCACCCGCGCGGTCCAGGACGGCGAAGACGCCCGCGCCGGACGTTGGTCGGGCATGGACAAGGTCGAGTGCGGCATCCACTTAGGGCAACGCCAAGCCGCCGCCTGATCCGCCCTGTTTCGACCTTCGCCTGAAAGCCTGACCTTGTCCGCTACGTCATCCGTCATCGACCTGATCGGCAATACGCCGCTGGTGCGCCTGAACCGCCTGTCCGACGCGACGGGCTGCGATATCCTGGGCAAGGCCGAGTTTCTTAATCCTGGCGGTTCGATCAAGGATCGCGCGGCCCTGTCGATCGTGCAGGGCGCGCGGGCGTCGGGCGCGCTGAAACCCGGCGGGACGATCGTGGAGGGCACGGCCGGCAACACCGGCATCGGCCTGGCCCTGGTCGGGGCGGCGTTAGGTCATCCGGTCGTCATCGTCATTCCGCGCACCCAGTCGGAAGAGAAGAAGTCCGCCATCCGTTCTCTGGGCACCCGCCTGGTCGAAGTGGACGCCGCGCCCTTTTCCAGCCCGAACCACTTCGTCCACTATTCCGGGCGTCTGGCCGCCGAGCTGAACGACAGCGAAGAGGCCGGCGCCATCTGGGCCAATCAGTTCGACAACACCGCCAACCGCGAGGCCCACTACAACACGACCGGCCCCGAAATCTGGACGCAGACAAACGGTCAGGTCGACGCCTTCGTCTCGGCCGTCGGCTCAGGCGGGACCATCGCCGGCGTCGGCGCCTATCTGCGCGAACAGAAGCCGGATGTGACCATCGCCCTGGCGGATCCAGCAGGCGCGGCCATGTTCAACTGGTTCACCAAGGGCAAGATGACCGGCGAGGGATCGTCGATCACAGAGGGGATCGGTGTGGCGCGGATCACCGGCAATCTGGAGGGCTTCAAGCCTGACTACGCCTATCGGATCGAGGACGCGGAGTTCCTGCCGATCCTGTTCGACCTCGTGAAGCACGAAGGCCTGTCGCTGGGGGGATCGGCGGGGGTGAACATCGCCGGCGCGGTGCGGCTGGCGCGCGAGCTTGGGCCCGGCAAGACCATCGTCACCTGCCTGTGCGATCCCGGCTCGCGCTATGCGTCCAAGCTGTTCAACCCGGAATTCCTGCGGTCGAAGGGTTTGCCGGTTCCGGGGTGGGCGTGAGGCGCCCGTCTCCTCCCCGCGAAGCGGGGAGGGGGACCGCGCGAAGCGGGGTGGAGGGGTTCTTGACGCCCCAGGGGCGCGGGTAATGCGAAAAGAACCCCTCCGTCACGGCGCTGAAGAAGCGCCGCGCCACCTGCCCGCGAATCGGGGAGGAGACACCTTTCCCTACTTCGCCTTCTGCTCCGCGATCCAGGCGTCCATCCGCTGGTCCAACAACGCCAGCGGCAACGGGCCTTCGACCAGCAGGGCGTCGTGGAAGGTGCGGATGTTGAACTTCGACCCCAGCTCCCGTTCGGCCCGCGCCCGGATCTCGCGAAGGCGGATTTCGCCGATCTTGTAGGCCGTGGCCTGGCCGGGCCAGCCGATGTAGCGCTGAAGTTCGGTCTCGATGTTGTGGGGCGCGAGGGCCGAGTTGTCGCGGAAACAGGCGCGGGCCTGTTCCTCGGTCCAGCCCATCCAGTGCAGGCCGGTGTCCGCGACCAGTCGGCAAGCGCGCCACATCTCATAGGACAGCCGGCCGAACCGCTCGTAAGGCGTGCGGTAGAAGCCCATCTCCTCGCCCAGATATTCGGCATACAGGCCCCAGCCCTCGGTATAGGCGCTCACATTGGCCTGACGGCGGAAATAGGGTTGGCCGGGCGCCTCCTGTTGCAGGGCGATCTGGAGGTGGTGGCCCGGCACGGCCTCATGCAGGGTCAGGGCGGGCAGCTCGTACAGCGGACGCTGATCCAGCTTGGACGTGTTGACGATGTAATGGGCGGCGACGCCGTTCTGCATCGAACCGCCGTTGTAGCGGCCGGTGGTGTAGTTTTCCTCGATCTGCGGCGGCACCGGCTGCACGTCGTAAGTGAGGCGGGGCAGGGTGGCGAACAGGGGCGGCAGGCCGCCATCCGCGCGCTTGGCCATCTCCGACGCCTGCTGCAACAGGGCCTCGCGGCTGGTCGCATAGAACTGCGGATCGGTGCGCAGGAAGTTCAGGAAGCCGGCGAAGTCGCCGGTCCAGCCCGACGCCTTCATTTCCAAATCCATACGGGCGCGGATGCGCGCGACCTCGTCCAGACCGATCTGGTGGATCTGGTCGGGCGTCAGGTCAGTCGTGGTGTGGCCGCGCACCAGATAGGCGTAGAGCGCCTTGCCGCCGGGCCGATTGCCGATGCCCGGCTGGACCGGCGCCTTGGGCAGATAGTCGCTCTCGAGGAATTCCAGCCAGGCCCGGCGCGCCGGAAGGATCACTTCCGAAACCGCCGCCGTCGCCTCTGCGCTCAGGCGATCCTTATCCGCTTGAGACACGGTCGAGGGCAGGGTCGACAGGGGCTTCAGCAGCGGCTCGGCGTCCGGCTTGATCGCCACATCGTTTCGCGCCAGCGTCAGGGCGCTTTCTGTCACGGACCGGGCCTGGACCAGGCCGGTGTCCAGGCCGCGCCGGGCGTTGGCCGTCGTCTGGGCGTAGATTTGGCCGAAGCCCCGGATACGCTTGATATAGGCCTTTGCCTCCGCGACCGAGTTCAGGCGCGTGCTGCCGCCGACATAGAGCGCCCAGGTTCCGGGGCCGCCTTCGGAGTCGAACGCCAGGCGGCTGGTGTCGTAGTCTGACCCTTCCAGGCTGCGGTTAAGCGTATAGAGCAGGAAGGCGTAGTTTATGCCGCCGGCGTGGGAAAGACTTGCCGGGTTGATGGCCGTCAGCCGCCGCACGAACCCTTCCAGCGGTGCGCGCTGGGCCAGTTCAAACTCACGCGACAGGTCAGGCACCCGCCCCATCGCCTCCACATCGCCCTCGCCGCCAGCCGAGATCGGATCGACGGACTTCAGATAGGTCTCGTAGTCGGCGATGACGGCGTTCAGCGCGGCGTCTGCCGGCGCGGTTGCGACGGCGGCGGGCGGCGTTTGCGCCACGGCCATGATCGGCGACCCGGCCGCAAGCATGGCCGCGATAGCCAGATAAGAAATCTTCATGACGCCCCTCCTGTCAGGAGCGGCACGCAAGCCGAGCAGAGCCGATGCGTCAACCGCAGACGGTGAAGAACCGCTCGATTTGCGCCTTTGCGGCGGGATAGGCGGCGTAGACGTGACGTTCGCCGTCAGCCCAGGCGGCGATCCAGCCCAGACGGCGGAAGCGTTGGAAGACCGGATCCTTTGTCTTGGCTTGAGCCGTCAGCAGTTCGCCGTCATGCACGACGGCTGGTTCAGATGCGGCGCGATAGCGCTCGGTGTCGCCGCCGGATTCCAAATAGATTTCGCGGCCCGGCCTGTCGCTGGAGGCCGTCAATTCCAGCGCGCTCGACCCCACCTGGCAGGCGAGCCGAAGTTTGACTTCGTCGCTATTGGCGACGCCGTAGGCCAGCATGGCCTCCTGACCATCGGTGTTCAGGAACCAGTCGTAACCGGGCGTGGGCGCGGGCGCCGATGCGGTCGCTGCAGAGCCGGCTGCGGGCATCGGGGGCTGGGTCGCGCAAGCCGCAAGAGCCGAGACGGCGATCAAGGCTGATATCAAGCGAAGACGCATGCGTGAGTTCCTCAGCCGGCGCAGCGATCGGCGAAGCGACGCAGCTTGGCCATGTGCGGACGTTCGACGGTGATTGTGTTGGCGTCGTCGCCGACGGCGATTGTCATCCGGCCGTTCGCGACGAAGGCGGAAAAGGCGGGGTGGTCGACGGGGATCGCCGTCTCCAGCTTGCCGCCACGCCCGACGCGGGCCTCGCTGGTGGCCGTCGACCCGCCCGAGGTGATGCGCGCAAAGCCGGCGGATGCATCCCCGCCATAGACCGCGACCGAGACCGCGCCCGAACCCGGCAGGCATTGCAGCGTGGCGCGCAGGCTGGCGGTGTCGGGGATGTCGTTGGCCAGCACCATCGGTCCCTCGCCCTCGTACAGGCTCCAGGTCCAGCCTGAGGCGGGCGCAGTCTGTATCGCGGCCGCCATCAGGGCGGAGAGAATCAGCATCATGTGTCAGCCCCCGCCGACGACGCGCAGCGCCGCGTCGCCTTCAATGTCGTCAGACGCGGCTATGACCGCAAGATCAGACGACCGCATTCACTCTGAACGCGGTTATCCCTCAGCAGTTCACGCAGCGGGGTCAGCTCGCGTCAGAACGGGCTGAAGCGTTCCGCCAGCGCCTGTCCCACGGGCGGGGCCTGGACGCGGCTGACGTCGCCGCGACCGCCGTAGGAAATGCGCGCCTCGGCGATCTGGGTGTGGTTGATGGCGTTGGCGGATGAGATGTCCTCGGGGCGGACGATGCCTGCGACCGTCAGTTCGCGGACCTCGCGGTTGGTGCGCACTTCCTGCCGACCCTGGATCACCAGATTGCCGTTGGCGAGGACGTCGGTGACGACGGCGGCGATGGTCAGCGACACCTTCTCGGCGCGGCTGACCGAACCGTTGCCCGACGACTTCAGATCGCCTTCCATGCCGACCATCTTCGACGGATCGAAGCCGCCGGGGAAGACGCGGCCCAGGCTGCTCTCCAGGCCAAATAGATTGCTGACGCCGGCGTTGATCTCGTTGGAGCGCGAGCGCTGGGTCGAGTTCTGGGTCTGGGCGCGATCGTCGATGTCGATCTTGACCGTCAGGATGTCGCCGATATGGCGCGCGCGCTGGTCGCCGAAGAAGGTGCGGGCGCCCGTGCGCCACAGGCTGTTGGCGCTGGCCGGCGCGGTCTCGCGCGCGGGCAGATAGGCTTGCTGCGCCGGGATCAGGGCGGCCGGATAGCCGATGGGAGCCAGTTCCGGACCGCGCACCGTTTCGGCGACGGTCGAGCAGGCAGCGAGCGGGGCGAGGGCGGCGAGGATCAGGACGGCTTTACGCATGACTTGGATTCCCTAGCGGGCGGCGAACTGTTGGGGATTGGCGCGGGCCATGTCGGCGCCGGGGCCGGCGATGGCCTGGCCGGGACCGGAGGCGACCGCGTCGATGACGCGGTTGGAGGTGGTGTTCATGATGGCCACTGGTTCGCCCAGACCGGCGCTGCGCATGGCCTTACCCATAACGGCCAGGTTCACGCCGCCGACCTGATAGGTGACGCGCACCATATCGTTGCGGGCGATGACCTGCGGCGCGGCGCCGGGACGATAGGCGGCGCGGGCGATAGGTTGGGCAACCTGGACGGCGTCCGTCGGCGCGGCCTCGGCCACGGTCTGAACCGGTCCGGCCGAACGGCGCACGGCGACGCGGCGCAGGCCGTTGGGATTGCTCCAGTCCAGGCCCGCCTGACGCGCCTGGGCCTGAAGCTGACCGGCGTCCAGCACGACAGAAGGACCGACGCGCTCGGCGACGGCGACATTGGCCGCAGCGCCCGCGCCCTCGAAGATGTCGCCCAGGGTGACGCGACCGTCGTCGTCCACGGGGTTGGCGCGCAGCACGACGGGGTTGGCGAGGGCGGCGCCGGCGAAGGCGCTGACGGCGGCGGCGAGCAGCAGGGAACGGATCAGGGTCATGGCCCTAGCCCTTCACTTGCGAGGCGACCGACAGCATCTGATCGGCGGTGCTGATGACCTTGGAGTTCATCTCATAGGCGCGCTGCGCCACGATCAGGGCGCTGATCTCCGCGACCGCATCGACGTTCGACGCCTCGGTGTAGGCCTGCATGATCTGTCCGTAACCAGCATCGCCGGGCGTCCCGACGATCGCCGGCCCGGACGCGGCGGTTTCCAGCAGGAGGTTGTCGCCGATGGCTTCCAGACCGGCTTCGTTGAAGAAGCTGGCCAGTTCGATCTGACCAACGGTGGTTGGCGCGGGCTGCCCCGCCTGGGTCACCTGAACCAAACCCGTCTTGGAGATCGACACCTTGGTCGCGTCCTGCGGGATGGTGATCGCCGGCTCCAGCAGATAGCCGTCGTCGGTCACCATCTGGCCTTCCGGATTGACCTGCAGATTGCCGGCGCGGGTGTAGGCCTTTTCGCCTGAGGGCAGGCTGATCTGGAAATAGCCCTTGCCGTCGATGGCCATGTCATAGGGGTTGCCGGTGATCTGCGGCGTGCCCTGTTCGGTGACGCGATAGACGGCCCCCGCCTTGACGCCCGCCCCGATCTGGATACCGGTCGGAACCACGGTGCCGGAGGCTGAGGACTGAGCTCCCATACGTTCGACGTTCTGATAGAGCAGGTCCTGAAACTCGGCGCGCTGCTTCTTGAAGCCCACCGTGTTCATGTTGGCGATGTTGTTGGAGATGACCTCCACGTTCAGCTGCTGGGCGGCCATGCCCGAGGCTGCGGTTCTCAGAGCGCGCATGTTCCGGCTCTCCCTTAAGCGGCCTTGCCGAGGCGCTCGACGGCGCGACGGCTCAGGTCTGTGGTGTTTTCGATCAGCTTGGAAATGCTCTCGTAGGCGCGGCTGATCTCGACGAGATTGGTGATTTCGATCAACGGATTGACGTTGGAGGACTCCAGCGAGCCCTGATGAACCTGGGCGTCGGCGGCCTCGATCGGCTGGGCGTTGGACTTATTGCGGTAGAGGCTGTCGCCGCCCTTTTCGAGCACGCCCAGCGTATCGAAACGCACGACCGACAGTCGGCCGGTGACCTGTCCGTTCTGGGTGATGGTGCCGTCGGCGCCGACGCTGGGCGCACCGAGCGCAGGGTCCAGCACGATCTCCGCACCGCCGCCCAGGACGGCCTGACCCTGTTTGGTGGTCAAACGCCCTTCCGGATCCAGGGTAAAGGCGCCGTCGCGGGTGTAGGCCTCGCCGTTGGCGCCATCACGCACGGTGAAGAAGGCGCCCTCGCCGGAAATGGCGAAGTCCAGCGAGCGGCCGGTCTGCTGGATGGAGCCCTGGCCGAAGTCGCGACCGACGCCATTGTCCAGCACGAAGCTGGCCGACGGGCGGATCGAGTCGTTGCGCGCCCGCTGCCCGATCTCGGCGCTAAGCATCAGCTGCTCGACCTTGAAGCCGGTGGTGTTGGCGTTGGCGACGTTGTTGGCCACGATGTCCAGTTCGCGACGCAGCGTCATCTGGCGTGACAGTCCGATATAGGCGGCGTTTTCCACGAGAGGCGTGCTCCTTCGCCCCAGCCTCTCGCAACGGCCGTGCCAACAGGGTTAATTCAGGCGGAATGCGGGTTTGAGCGGGATCGGGTCGTTTCCGACCCGGCAAATCCTGCCCATTGTAAACGTCGCGTTAACCAAACCGGACGATCCTCGTCATGAGAGAGTCTCCGGGGCACGCGCATGTTCAAGTTCGGCAAGAAGAAGGGTGCGCCTGCGGCCGACGCCGACGCCAATCTGCCGGCCGTGACCGAAGGCGAGGCCGCCGAGGGCGACGCCGCTGCGCCCAAGAAAAAGAAAATCCCGCTGCTGTTCATCATCGCGCCGGTCGCCCTGTTGGTGCTGGGCGGTGGGGGCGCGGCCGCCTTCTTCATGCTGAAGCCCAAGCCCGTCGAAGCGCACGGCGCCGAGGCCGAAGCCGGCCACGGAGAAGAGAAGGCCGACAAGGCCGAAAAGAAAGAAGCGAAGAAAGAAGGCGGCGGTCACGGCGGCGGCGGTAAGGAAGGCGAGGCCGATCCGGCGCTGGGCGTTATCGCCGAGGGACCGGATGGGGTCACCTTCTACACCCTGCCCGACATGGTCATGAACATTCAGTCGCCCGACGGCCGTCCGACCTTCCTGAAACTGAAGCTGACGCTGGAAATGCACGACGCAGAGGTGGCGACCCACCTGCAGGAAGAGATGCCGCGTCTGCAGGACATGTTCACCGGCTTCGTGCGCGAACTGCGCCCTGAGGATCTCAGCGGCTCGGCCGGCACCTATCAGCTGCGCGCCGAGATCCTGCGCCGCGTCAATCTGATCGCCGCTCCGGGCAAGGTCGACGCCGTGCTGATCGAAGAAATGCTGGTGCAATAGGCATGACCGATACGGCGCAACTCGATCCGTTCGGCGGTTTGGGCGATCCCGGCGACGCGCTGTCCGAACGCGTCCTGAACCAGGATGAGATTGACAGCCTGCTGGGCTTCGATCTGGGCGACGACGACGGCTCTGAACGGTCAGGCATCCGGGCCATCATCAACTCCGCGCTCGTCAGCTACGAGCGTCTGCCGATGCTGGAGATCGTGTTCGACCGCCTGGTGCGGTTGATGACGACCAGCCTTCGCAACTTCACCTCTGACAACGTCGAAGTCAGCCTGGACAATATTTCGTCGATCCGGTTCGGCGACTATCTGAACTCGATCCCGCTGCCGGCCATCCTGGCGGTGTTTCGCGCCGAGGAGCTAGACAACTACGGTCTGCTGACGGTTGATTCCAACCTGATCTATTCGATTGTCGACGTGCTGCTGGGCGGTCGTCGCGGCACGGCGGCGCTGCGCATCGAAGGCCGGCCCTACACTACCATCGAGCGGGTGCTGGTGCAGCGGATGGTCGAGGTCGTGCTGAACGACGCCCGCCAGGCGTTCGAGCCGCTGACGCCGGTCCACTTCAACCTGGACCGGCTGGAGACCAACCCGCGCTTCGCCGCCATCGCGCGTCCCGCCAACGCCGCCATCCTGATCAAGCTGCGCATCGACATGGAGGATCGCGGCGGTCGTATCGAGCTGCTGCTGCCCTATGCGACGCTGGAGCCGATCCGAAAGATGCTGCTGCAGCAGTTCATGGGCGAGAAGTTCGGCCGCGACAACATCTGGGAAGGCCACTTGGCCACCGAAATCTGGACGACCGAGACCGAAGTCCGCGCGGTCCTGGACGAACAGCAGATGCCCCTGTCCAGCGTGCTGAACCTCAAGGTCGGCGACACGATGATGCTGAACGCCACGCCGGATTCCGAGGTTTCGATCCGCGCTGGCTCCATTCCGCTGACCACAGGCCGCATGGGTCGCAAGGGCCAGCACATCGCCATACGCGTCGAAGGGCCGGTTAATCCGGAAGTCGCCGCCCGCCTGGGAGTGAACGTCTGATGGCCGGAATGATCATGGACGGCGTGCTGATGGTGCTGCTGATCGCGGCGGTCGGTTACGGCATCAAGCTGGAACGCAAGCTTGCCGCCCTGCGCGCCGGCCAGCTGGCCTTCGCCCAGGCCGTGACCGAATTGAACGCCGCCGCGGGCCGCGCCGAAAACGCGCTGGCCACTCTTCGGGCCTCGGGTCAGGAAACGGATCTGCTGCACGACCGGATCATCAAGGCGCGTGAGGTCAAGGCGCAGCTGGAAACCCTGATCGCCCGCGCGCCGGCCATGGCGCCGGCGCGGATCGTCGAGGAAGAGCCCGTCCGTCGCGCGACACCGGCCGCCCTGGCTCCGGCGCCGGCCACAACCGAAGACGAGGAGCGGGCCGAGCGCATGGCGGCCCTTGCTCAACGCATCCAGGGACTGGCCGGTCCCGCTTCGAACCGTCGCAACGAAGCCGTCGCTCCCGCCGGGCGTGACAATGTCGCCGCCATCGTTCAGGCCCTGACGGCCGGACGCTCCGCTAACCATTCCGCCAAACAAAGCCTCAACGCCGCGCGTCGTAATCTCGACGACGACCTGTTCGCCGCCTGAGTTCGGAACCCCATTTCATGGCCCGCCTTCCCCGCATTCTGCCCCTGATCGCCATCGCCATCGGCGGGGTCGTCGCCGTGCGCGCCGTCGGCGTCGCGCCTGGCCTGTTCGACGGGGCGAAGGCCTGGGCCGAGGAGGCGGTTCCCGCTGCGGCCGGCGCGCCGCCCAAGCCGGCTCTGCCCGGCACCTGTTCCGCCCTGTCTCCCGAACAGCTGGCCCAGCAGGCGGGGATTTCGCCGGCCGAGCTCAAGATCATCCAGTCGTTGTCGCAGCGCCGTGCCGCGCTGGACGCGCGTGACCAGGACTTCGCCACCACCCTGCCGCTGATGGTCGCCGCCGAGCAGAAGCTGGACGCCAAGGTCAAGGCGCTGGAAGCCTTGAAGGCCGAGATGAAGCAGATGCTCGGCCAAGTGGACGAGCGCGAGAAGGCCGAGATCGATCGTCTGGTTCAGGTCTATTCCGCCATGCGTCCCAAGGAGGCCGCCCCGGTCATGGCCGCGTTGGAGGACCGTGTACGCCTGCCGGTCGCCGCCGCCATGCGCCCGCGCACCCTGGCCGCCATCATGGCCCAGATGAGCGCGCCGCAAGCCAAGGAGCTGACCGAAAAGCTGGCCGCCCGCTTCCAGGCCCAGCAGATGGCCGCCCGCGCCGCCGCCGCCGAGGCTGCGACGCCTCCGGCCGCGACGCCCGCCGCGGCTGCGCCCGCCGCCACGACCCCGCCTGCGACACCGACGGCTCAGCCTGCCGCCGCCCCGACGACCCGTCCGACGCCGCGCCCGGCCGCCAACCGTCCCGCTGCGCGACCGGCGGCTCGCCCGGCCGCGACCCCGGCGCGTCGTCCCGCCGCTACGCCTGCGGCGGCCCCCGCTGCGACCGGCCCGCAGGCTTATCAGCCGTCAGCCGCCCCCAACGCCCAGCCCCGTCAAACCGTGCAGTAACCTTAAGTGTGATCTCGACGCTGACGTCTCGTCTCGACAGCGCGCACTGTTCGACCAATGATCTTCGAACGCTCCGTCAGAGAGCGATGACATCGAGGATCCGCGCCATGATCGGCGAACTGCTTTATGTGGCGCATCGCATGCGCCGGGCCATCATACTCGCCGTTCCGGCGGGCGGAACCGTGATGATGGCCGCCGTCGCCCAGCACTATCATCTGCTGCCCTAAAGGTCTTCGAGCCCGGTTTGGCCCGGTTTCGGATTGGCAGGGCGCGCGAGCGCGTCTATCACCGCGCCTTCCCGAGATCTGAGCCCGACCAACGCCATGTCCGACACGCCCCCCGATCGCCTTTCGGTCGACCCGTCCAGCCCGCATCACGACGCCGAGGTCCTGCAACGCGGCGTCGGCATTCGCTTCAAGGGCGAAGAGAAGACCAATGTCGAGGAATACTGCGTGTCCGAAGGGTGGGTGCGCCTGGCGCTCGGCAACCGCGTGGATCGCAAGGGCAAGGCCCTGACCGTGAAACTGCAGGGTCCGGTCGAACCCTATTTCCAGAACGACTGAACCTACCTAGGGTCCGGCTCTCATCTGAGTCCGGAGCCTGCTTATGTCCATCCGTCTGCTGACCGCCAGCGCCGTCGCCTTGGGTGTTGTCGCGTTTATCCCGGCGGCCCAGGCGCAGGATGCGGCGACGGTGCAGCAGGCGATCGTGGTGCGAGACGCGGCGATGCGATCGAACATCGCCATGGACTATGTCACCCAGCTGACGACGCGGTTCGGCGCGCGCCCGGCGGGTTCCCGTTCCGAACAACAGGCCGCCGCCTGGGCAGCCGACTATCTGCGCGCCAACGGCTTCCAGAACGTCCGCATCGAAGAGTTCCCGCTGGTCGGCTGGGAGCGGGGCGAAAGCTCGGCCGCCATCGTTGGCGACAACGCCCAGGCCCTGGTCGCTGCGGCTCTGGGCCACTCGCCGGCCGCGCCGAGGGGCGGTGTCGAGGCGGAGATCGTGCGCTTCTCCACCTTCGAAGACCTGCAGGCCGCGCCCGAGGCCGCCGTCCGCGGCAAGATCGTCTATGTCGATCTGGGCCAGATGCACCCGATGCAGGACGGCTCGGGCTATGGTCCCCAGACCCGCGTGCGCGGCGCCGGCCCCGGCGTGGCGGCGGCCAAGGGCGCGGCGGCCTTCGTCATGCGCTCGGTCGGCTCTGACGAGGACCGGATGCCGCACACCGGCACGACCCGCTATGTCGACGGCAAGCCGACCATTCCCGCCTTCGCCTTGGCCGCGCCCGACGCCGATCAGGTCAGTCGCCTGGTCGCCCTTGGTCAGCCGGTGCGCATGCGCCTGACCTCGACCGCCCGCACCTATCGCACCACCAGCCAGAACGTGATCGGCGATCTGCCGGGCACCACGCGCCCCGACGAGATCATCGTCCTGGGGTCGCACATGGACAGCTGGGACCTGGGCACCGGCGCCATCGACGACGGGGCAGGGGGCGCCATCACCATCGCGGCCGCCAAGGCCATCGCCGACAGCGGCCGTCGCCCGGCCCGCACCCTGCGCGTGATCTTCTACGGTTCGGAAGAAGTGGCCCAGCCGACCGCCCAGACCGGCAACGGCGGCGGCGTCTACGCCCTCGGCCAGGGCGCGGCGCTGGACAAGCACATCATCGCCGGCGAGAGCGATTTCGGCGCCGACCGCGTTTATGCCCTGCGCCTGCCCGCCGGCGCGCAAGGCTCGGACTTCCAGAAGGCCGCGACCCGCGTCCTCTATCCGATCGGCGTATTGGCCTCGGATCGCGTCGAGACTGAGGGCGGCGTCGATGTCGGACCGATGGGTCCGCTGGGCGTGCCCTTCTTCGGCCTGGCGCAGGACGGGACCCGCTATTTCGACCTGCACCACACCGCCAACGACACGCTCGACAAGATCGATCCGGCCCAACTGAGCCAGAACGTCGCCGCCTGGGCCGGCCTGCTGTGGCTGATCGCCGATTCCGACGTGGACTTCCGGGCGATGAAGCCCGCGACCACGCCGGCGACCCCGGCACGCTGACGACTTGGAGACCCGGCCCGGTTCCGTCTATAGGAGCCGGGCCGGGCCAGACCGGGCTGCGGGCGTGGCGAAACTGGTAGACGCAGCAGACTTAAAATCTGCCGGACGAAAGTCCTTGCCGGTTCGATCCCGGCCGCCCGCACCATTCTAAATCCATCAGGTCCAATCGAAGCGCCGATCAGAACAGGCTGACCGGGAAGCCGATCAACCCTGACGACTGCAGGTGCTCGATGCCTTCCATGACGGGGATGGCGGCGAGGAAGACCAGGCCGTCGCGCAGGGTGCGGACGAAGAAGGCGGGATGGACGATCAGTTCGTCGGCGTCGCGCCAGCGGGCGGGATTGGGCAAGAAGCGCGGCGTGCGGGCGCAATAGGCGGCATAGGGCGCGTCGAAATGTTCGGCCAGCCAGGCCTCTTCGCGACCGACCGTGCGCAGGAAGACCAGGAAGGTCGCCACGGCGAAGATGGCGCCGATCGTCACGCTGCCGGTCTGGGCGCCGACGCCGAACGCGCCGATGAAGCTGAAGATATAGAGCGGGTTGCGCGTGATGGAATAGGGGCCGCGATCGACGATCTCGGCCTTCTTGCGTCCGCCGATATAGAGCGAGCACCAGGCGCGGCCGACGATGGCGGCGATGATGGCACCCAGGCCCAGGGCCTCGACGCCCTGATGCCATTCGCCGTCGAAGGCGGCGACCGAGCGGACGCTGGCGGTCAGGGCGATGAGGGCCAGCAGAACAAGACCGGCGAACCATTTGCGACGGCGCTGAACGACATCGAGCGACAGGGCGGGGGGAACAGGGCTCATGACAGGTCTGTTCAGTGGTGCTGCTGGGCGCGGAGGAGCAGGGCGCGGGCCTCGGCCTTGCGACCGCGATCCGCGACGACGCGTCCGGGCCGGGCGGGGGCGTCGATGGCCTTTTGCAGATAGCGGGCAGCGCCGTTCCAGTCGTGCTCACGCACCAGCAGATCGCCCATGAAGAAGTTGGCGTCGACGTCGTTGGGCGCCATGGCCAGACCGCGCTGGAGGTAGTCGCGGGCGCGCTGGCGGTTGCCGAAGCCGATCGGAGCGCCCGGCACCTGAGCGTAGAGCGAACCGAGGCTGACATAGACCGAGCCGTTCAGCGCGCGCGGATTGATCCGCTCGGCCTGTTCCAGTTCGGTGCGCGCCTCACGCACCAGGCCCAAGGCGCCGATGCCGCCCTTCAATCCCGCTTCCGAAGCGGTGATGATGGCGTCCCAGACCAGAGGTTCGGCGCGGTTGGGGCATTGGGCCACGACGGCGTCGGCCTGGGTGTTCAGCCGCGCCATTTCCGCCATTCGAACGCCTTGCGGGACCTCGAAATTCACATGGTCCCACGACTGCTGGAGACCGCGCGCGCGGTCGTCGCAGGCATCGGCATGGGCGACGGAGGCGACCGTCAATGGGGCGGCCATCAGGGCCAGGACGAACAGGGCGGTCTTCATAGCGCTTCTCTCCTTTTGTTCTGTGGTTCAGCCGGCGAACAGGGCGCGGGCTTTCAGGTCGTTGGATTTCAGGGCCCCGTCGATCAGGCCGGGCGCCAGAGCGTTGAGGCGGACGAACAGGCTCTCGGGGAAGCCGAGATAGACGTCGCGGCGATCGCTGCGGATGGCGGCGACGATGCGGTCGGCGATCGCGTCCGGATCGTCGACGGCCATGCCGGTCAGGCGCGCATATTCATCGACCTTGGCGGAGTTGAACGGCGTAGCCACCGCGCGGGGCGCGACATAGGTGACGCCGACGCCTGTGCCGGCCAGTTCGCGGCGCAGCGATTGGCTGAGCGCCCGCATCCCGGCCTTTGCGCTGGAATAGCTGGCGAAGTGGGCGAAGTTGATCGAGCCGAAAATGGAGCCGACGTTGGCGATCTGGCCGTGTTTGCGCGCCTTCATGCCGGGCAGGACGGCCTGGGCCAGACGCGCCGGCGCGACCAGATTGACCATATAGGTCGCCAGCAGGTGCTCGGGCGTCTGCTGCTCCAGCGGGCCGAAATGCTGGATTCCGGCGATGTTGATCAGAATGTCCCAGGCGCGGTCGCCTGCCTGTTCGGCAACGCTGTCGAGGCCCTGCGGAGTGGACAGGTCGCCCACCAGGGTGTGATGGCCCGTTACCGGCGCGCGGGCGACGATCGTGACCCGGCCGCCCTCGCGCTCGATCCGCTCGACCACACGACGCCCCAAGGCGCCGGAGCCGCCGGTGACCAAGATGTTGCGATCCTCAAACTGCATCGACCGTCTCCCACGCTGCGATGTGGGGGATGGAGGCGAAGACCCCGCCGAACAGGCCGAACATCACCTTGGCCATGTGGACGATGGCGGCGCGGTCGTTGGCGTCCGACACCCGGTCCAGCAGTTGCTTGAGGAACAGGATGTGATCCTGATCCAGAGCCCCATGAGAGATCAGATAGGTGAAGGCGGCGGGCGGCAGGCCAAGGCTTTGCTGCACGGCCTCGGCGCCGACGCTGGCCAGCTGGATGCTGGTGCCTTCCAGCACATAGACCATGCCGAAGAAGGCCATCGGATTGATGCGCTGGATGGTGTCATAGGCATAGGCCACCATCAGTTCGGTCGCGACGTTCGGGCCGTCCCGCACGGTCTGATCGGGGTCGCCGCCGGCGGCGCGGATGTCGTTAAGGATCCACTGCTCATGGCCGGTTTCCTCTGCGATATAGTCGTCGAGCGCGGCCTTGAAGACGGCGTGGTCATCGTCCAGCCGCGCCCGGGCGGCCTGCATCAACGGCACGGTGTGGCGGACGTGGTGATAGGCCTGGGCCAGATAGGCGACGTAGGTGTCGCGGCTGATTCGGCCGGCCAGACCGTCCCTGATCTGGGGGATGGCGGCGAAGGCGGCCCGCTCGGTTGCGGTCGCGGCGACCAGGGATTCAAAAAACGACATGCGAACTCTCAGGCGGCTTGCGAGGGGGAGGGGGCATAGGTGCGCAGCAGGGTCTCGCGACGCGGACGACCGTTGGCCGTGACCTGACCGGCGGCGGGATCGAACGGCGGGACCAGACGCCAGTCGCCGATGCGGGCATAGTCGGGCAGACGGGCGTTGGCGCGCGCCACGGCGGCTTCGACCTGGGCCGGCTCGGCGCCGGGCATCGCCACGATCAGGGCCGATAACGACGCCTGCGCCTCGCCCATCGCCATCGCCTGAAGGATGTGGGGCTCGGCCAGAAGCTCGCTCTCGACCCATTCAGGCGCGACGTTGCGGCCGAAGGCGGTGATCAGGGTGTTGGCCTTGCGACCTTCGATGCTGAGCCGTCCATCGGCGTCGAAGCGGCCGATGTCGCCTGTGTGCAGACGTCCCGGCGCGGCGGCCTGTCCGACGTAGCCGAGGAAGCGATGGGGCGAGACCAGGATTTCGCCGTCGTCGGCCAGATGGACATCAAGGTGAGGCAGGGGCCGGCCGACCGTGCCGGGGCGGGCGTCGTCCGGACTGTTGAGCGCCACGACCGAGGCGCATTCGCTGAGGCCATAGCCCTCGACCACGGGCAGGCCGGCGTTGGCGGCGGCGTCCAGCAGGGCCGGGGACACGCGGGCGCCGCCGACCGCGATCATCTCCAGCCGATGATCCAGCCGCATCGCGCTCTGGGCGGCGATCAGGCCGCGCAGCAGTTCGGGAACCAGGATCAGGGTCGTGGCGCCGGTCTGGACAACGGTGGTCAGCAGGCCCGCAAAGTCGGGGCGGAAGGCCTCGCCCATCCCGACCTCGGCCAGGCGGGCGGCGTGATAGCGGCCGCCGGCCAGAAGTGTCGCATAGAGGCCGGCGACATTCTCCAGCAGCACGGCCAAGGGCAGCACGGGCAGATGCAGCCCGGCGCGATCCCGTCCCAGGACCTGAACCAGAGAGGCGGCGACCGCCTCCATCTGATCCTGCGACAGGCAGACGCCTTTGGGCGCGCCGGTCGAGCCGGAGGTGTAGGTGATCTTGGCCGTGCCGGGATGCAGATCGCGCACCGGCAGCCCTGTCGGCGTCAGCCGGATGGGCGCGCCGCCCGCCGTCAGCTCGCCCGGAGCGCCCGGCGTGATCAGCAGCCCCGCGCCGGCGTCGGCCAAGGCGTGATCGCGTTGAGCGGCCGTGAAGAAGGGCGGGATCGGCACGCTCGGCCGCTGGGCGAGGATCAACGCCAGATCGACGACGGCCCAGGCCGGTCCGTTGTCGAGCAGGACGCCGACCGGAGATCGATCATCGGCCAAGGCGGTCGCCAGCTCACCGACCTGCGCCAGCAGTTCGGCTGCGGTCAGCGAACCCTCGGCCCACTGAATCACCACATCATCGGGCGTGGAGCGGGCGCGACGCGACAGGGCGTCCAGAACGGCGCTCATGAGCGATCCTCGTAGTGCAGGCGGGTGCGGACGGCCCGTCCGATCGGGGCCGTTTCTGAGAAGTGATCCAGCGGTGCGGTCGCCGCGTCGATCGAGCCGGCCAGCACCACCGGATCGGTCTGATAGTAGGCGCCCCAGCTGCCGCCGCCGTCGTCGAGGCGGCGCGGATCGGCGCGCGCGAGTTGAAGCGCGCCCAGACCGGCCTTGTGGAAGATGCGGCGCAGTTCTTCGGTCGCGGTGGCGACGGCGAACCGCAGACCTTCGGACTGCAGATGATGGGCCATGGCGGCGAACAGGAAGACGGTCGCGCCCTGTCCGCTGGAAGCCAGGCTGCCGATCTCGACCACCTGCGCACGGTCGATGACGGCGCCGATGGCCTGGCTCAGCACCGTTTCCACGGATCCGTCCAGATACTGCTCAAGATACAGAGGCGCCTCGGCGGCGTGCCGGAAGCCGACGGCGGCGTAGATGACGCCCGCCTCGTCCTGAACGCTCATCAGGGTCGGGAAATGGGCGTGAATCTGGCCGCCGTAAGCCTCGGCATACGCCGCCTCGATGAACTGCTCCACGCGGCGACGTTCGCCTCGGCACGGGTCGTCGAACCGGATGATGCGCGACGACAGCGTGCGGCGCGCGCGCGGGCGAACCGCATCGGCGTCTTCGGGCAGGCGGACTGGAAACATGCGGGCCTCGGGCCAGGGGGACTTCGGGCCAGAGACGACGCGGTGCGGCGACCCCCACAAAAAATCTTTCGCGGTCGCAATCGCGGTTGCCGCAGAGGGCGCAGCAACCCACGATGGGGTGGTGAACGCCTCTTCCGGTCCCCCTCAGCACGACCCGAGCCGACCGGCGCGGCAAGCCTTGGCGGACGCGTGGCTGGAGAGCCGCCCGGCCCTGGTGCGCTTCCTGACGGCGCGCACGGGATCGTCGGCGGCGGCCGAAGATCTGACGCAGGATGTCTGGGTGCGGCTGCAATCGATGACCGAGGAGGCTGCCGCCGAGGTCCGCCACCCGCAGGCCTTCCTCTATCGGATCGCCGCCAATCTGGCCCTGGATGCGTCCAAGGCGCAGCGTCGTGCGGGCGCGCGCGATCTGGAATGGCGGCGCGCTTCCGCTATCGATGACGCGGCCGAAGCTCAGGATGCGCCGTCGGCCGAGGACGCTGTCTGGGCGCGGCTCAAGCTCGAAAAAGTGGTCGCCGCGATCGACCGGATGCCGCGCAAGGCCGCAGAGGCCTTCCGTCTGCACAAGATGGCCGGGCTCAGCCAGGCCGAGGTCGCCGAACGGATGGGCGTCTCGCGCAGCGCGGTCGAAAAATACGTTTCCGCCTCGCTGAAGGAACTGCTGCTGCGGGTCGGTTGGCCATGACGACCGGATTTCGCCATTTTTCATTGAGGATGCGGCGCGACCGCGTCGTCTCTCCCCCAAAGCCCGCTCGGGCCCGGACCGGATCATGACCCAGGACGCCGTCATCAAGGACGAGGAGATCGCCGCCCAGGCCGCCGCCTGGGTCGTGCGTCTGCGCGCCGATGACGTAGCGATCGCAGACATCGACGCGGCGACGGCCTGGCTCGATCAAGACCCGGCCCATCGGCTCGCCTTTGACGAGGCCGAGGGGCTTTGGGCGGCGTCGAACGACCTGTCCGACGTTCAGCCGGCGTCGGTCATCGACCTGTCCGCGCACCGCGAGCGGCGCAAGGGCCTGGGGCGGCGATGGATGGTGGCGGTCCCGGCGATGGCTGCGGCCCTCGCCGCGGCGATCTTCCTGGGTCCGATGCTGCAAACCGCGCCGACCGTGGTGTACAGCACCGCGCCCGGCGAAACGCGGATGGTGACCCTGGACGACGGATCGCGGCTTCAGATCAACGGCGGCTCGACCCTGTCGGTGAAGATGGAGCAGGGACGGCGTCTGGTGCATATGGATCAGGCCGAGGCGACCTTCGACGTCGCGCATGACGCCGGTCGGCCCTTCCTGATCGACGTCGGCGAAAGCCAGGTGCGCGTGGTCGGCACGGCCTTCAACATCCGCAGATCCGCCGATGACACCCAGGTGGCGGTGCTCCGGGGCGTCGTCGAGGTCAGCGACCTGAACCAGCCCGCGCGCCGGGTGCGTCTGACGGTCGGTCAGTCGGTCCAGCGCGACGACGCCGACGACCGGATGACCTTGGCCCCCGTCGATGTCCGCACCGCCGCTGCCTGGACCCAGGGCCGACGGGCCTATGATGACCGGCCGCTGCGGGAGATCGCCGCCGACCTCAGCCGCGCCTTCGCCACGCCGGTTTCCGTGGCGCCGAATGCGGCGAACCTGCGCTTCTCCGGCACGCTGGTGCTCGATGACGAAGCGGCGGTGATCGGCCGGCTGGAACGGTTCCTGCCGATCAAGGCCACTCGCGGCCCGCAAGGGGTTCGTCTAGAACGGCGCTGAACCTGCTTCGGACGTCGCCTTTTGGTACGAGCCTTCCTTTGCGCCCTGGTCGTCGTTTGCGGTGTGACCATGCCGTCGATCGGCATGGCCCAAGGCCGTGCCGCGCTTCAGGTGTCGGTCTCGCCTCAGCCCTTGCGGAGCGCCCTCCTCGATTTCGGTCTGCAGGCGGACGTCAGCATCGACGCCGCCGGTGCCGAGCGATGCGGCCCCACGCGCGGGGTGAGGGGCCGGCTTTCAGTCGATCCCGCCCTGTCGAGACTGATGCTGGGCACACACTGCGTCGCGACCCGTGTCGGCGACGGCGCCTACAGGATCGTGCGGGTCGCCGCCTCGCCGCCTGCCGTCACGCGGACGATTGCAGCGCCGCCCGCGCCCGTGACCCCGACGACGCTGGATGAAGTCGTGGTGACGGCGTCACGCACGGACAATCTGCTGCTGTCGCGCGCCCCCTACGGCCTGTCGTCGCTGGACGGGGTGGCGCTGGAACGGGCCGGAGTCAGCGACCTTGACGGCGTCGCCGCGCGGGTCTCTGGCCTGACGGTCACAAACCTGGGGCCGGGACGCGACAAGCTCTTCATTCGCGGCCTGGCGGACGGACCGGTCGCGGGACAGGCGCAAAGCCTGATCGGGCTCTATCTCGACGATGTGCGCCTGACCTATGACGCCCCCGACCCGGCGTTGCGTCTGGCGGATATCGAACGGGTCGAGGTTCTGCGCGGGCCGCAGGGGGCGCTGTACGGCGCCGGCTCGATGGGTGGCGTCGTTCAGATGGTCAGCCGCGCGCCGGATCTGGACGGCGTCTATGGGCGCGTGACGGCGGAGGGGGCGCTGACGGCCGGCGGCACGCCGGGCGACGCCGTTGAGTTGATGATCAACGCCCCGATCCTTCGCGATCGCTTGGCGGTCCGGGTTGTCGGCTATGACGAGACGGTCGGGGGCTACATCGATGACGAGGCCCTCGGACTGAGCAATACCGGCGGCATGCATCGGCAGGGGCTGAGGGCGGCGGCGCTGCTGCGTCTGACCCCCGGCTGGACCTTGAAGACGGGCTTCCTGGCCCAGACCATCGACGTCGACGACAGTCAGTACGCCAATCTGGGCGCCGACGAACCCTATGCGCGTCGTCGTAGCTTGACGGAGCCCAGCCGCAACGATTTCGACGGCGTCTGGGCCTCGGTGGATGGGGATCTGGGCTGGGCGCGGCTGCGGGCCTCGTCCAGCGTTCAGTCACACGGGCTTGACGCGCGATACGATGCGACGCCTGCGGCCGGACTGTTCGGGCTTGCCGGAACAGCGGCGCTGGACCAGGCCGACGACCTGTCGGCTGCGGTGCATGAGGTGCGGTTGAACGGCGACTTCGGCCCACGGCTGAAGTGGAGCGCCGGGCTGTTCTTCTCGGAATACACCCACACTCGCACCGTGGCGATCTCGGACGGGCAGGGCGAGCCGGAGGTCTATCGACAGCACAGGCGCGACCATGTGGACGAGGCGGCTCTGTTCGGCGACGCCGCCTATGCGCTGAACGACCGCCTGAAGATCACGGCCGGCGCGCGCCTGTTCCGCATCGGGGTCGAGCATCGCAGCGAAACCGACGGCGGTCCGACGGAGGTTTCTGGAGAAGACGCTCTGGTCGATATCACCCCACGTCTGGTGATCGAATACGATCGCGGCCCCTTCGTCTTCTACGCCCTGGCGACCGAGGGCTATCGCGGGCCGGGCTTCAACACCGGCGCCGTGCCAGGCGGCGACCAGCAGCCCGCGCGACGTGTGAAGCCGGACGAAATCGTCGCCGGCGAGCTGGGCGCGCGCTTCACCCTGTTCGAAGGGCGACTGCGCGGGCGAAGCGCGGTCTTCGTCGCCGATTGGCGCAACATCCAGTCGGACCGGTTCGACGCGCGGGGCCTGCCCTTCACCGCCAATCTGGGCGACGGCCGCAATCGCGGCATCGAGGGCGAGGTCGAATGGCGGGACGGGCCGTGGACGCTGGATGCGCACGCCGTCGTCAATGATCCCGAGTTGACCCGACCCGATCCCGGTTTCGCGCTCGGGACCGATACGCGCCTGCCGGCGGTTGCCGATTTCAGCGTGCAGGGCGGCGTCGTGCATGAGGCGCATCTGGCGCATGCGACGGTGTGTTCGGAGCTTCGCCTGGACTATGTCGGCCCGACCGATATCGCCCTGTCGCCGACCTCCGCCGGCGCCTCGGCCGGCTATCTGACCAGTTCGCTGGGCGTCGGCGTGGAGATCGATCGCTGGGCGATCAGGGCGTCGGTGGACAATCTGTTCAACCGCAGCGACGACACCTTCACCTTCGGCAATCCCTTCTACGCCTCGGGCGACATCAGCACGCCGCAACGACCGCTCACCGCCCGCCTGGCCCTGACGGCGCGGTTCTGAACATTCGGTTCAGGCGATCTGCCGGCCCGTGGCGATTGTGGTGAGCTTGCGATGGGTCTAGTCATGGCTGGATCATGGAGGCTGAATGCTTGAACTGCGCGCCCTGACCGCCGCCTGCGACAACAGACTGGAGAACTCCGTCTGCTCAAGCTGCGGCGCGCGCGCCTTCAGCGTCTGCGCCAGCCTTCCCGGCGATGACCTCGTGCGGCTGGACGCCATCGCCGAGCGGATCGTCTTGGCGGCGGGCGATGTCATGGCCAGCGAAGATGAGCCCGCCGCCAGCGTCTTCAACATCACCTCGGGCGCTGTGCGGATCTACAAGCTTCTGCCCGACGGTCGCCGCCAGATCACCGGGTTCCTGTTCGCGGGGGATTTCGTCGGACTGACGGCGGGGGAGACCTACGCCTTCTCTGCGGAGGCGATCGAGGACACGACCGTATGTCGCTTCCGGGCCTCGGAATATCGCGCCCTGGCGCGGGAGCGGCCCAGCCTGGAGGCCGCCTTGCTGAGCCGAGCGATGCATGAGCTGACGGCGGCGCAGGATCAGATGCTGCTGCTTGGTCGCAAGACCGCACGCGAACGCCTGGCCAGCTTCCTGGTGACGATGCTTTCGCGCGATCCCTTGCGTCCCTCCGGCGACAACGCCGTGCGACTGCCGATGACCCGATCCGAGATCGCGGACTATCTCGGCCTCACGATCGAGACGGTCAGTCGCGAGCTGACGAAGTTGAAGACCAGCGGCGTCATCCATGCCGTTTCTCTGCACGACCTGCGGATCGAGCGCCCTGATCGCCTGAAAGACATGGCGAACGGCGCATCCTAGGCGGCCAAGTCGGCTGGAGAGCAGGTCAGACGAAGATGTCCGTCGCTGGCCAGGCCTTCGACCCGAATCGATCGTTCGCACAGCGCCATCGGCGGCGCCCGGTGGCTGACCAAGATCAGGCCTTGCCCCCGCGCGGCCAAGCGGTTCTGAAGGCGGTCCAGGACCTGCGCCTCCGTTGTGGCGTCCAGACCCTCAGTGGGTTCGTCCAGCACCAGCCAGGGCGCATCGCGCAGATAGGCGCGCGCAAGGCCAAGACGCCGTCGCTCCCCGCCAGATAGCCGCTCTCCGTTCGGTCCGACGGGGGTATCCAGGCCCAGCGGTTCGGCGCGGAGCCGGTCACCCAGCGCGGCGTCGTCCAGCGCCGCCCACAGGGCCGCATCGTCGGCGGGCCCTGCAAGCAACAGGTTCTCGCGCACCGATCCGTTCAGTAGACGGACGTCCTGCGCCGCATAGGCGAACAGCCGGCGTCGATCCTCCGGCGCGATGTCGACGGCGTCCATTCCACCCAGCCGCATCTCGCCGGCCTGGGGCGTCCTCAGCCCGATCAGGCGTTCGATCAGCGTCGTCTTGCCAGCGCCGGAGGGGCCGAAGACGCCTAGGCGGTAGGGCGGCGTCAACTCGGCGCCAAGGTTTGCAAGACCGAGCGCCGCGCCGCTGAGCGGCTGGCCATGACGGGGGGAGGCCGTGGGCATGGCGGCGTCGAGGCGAGACAGGGCCTGGGCTGCGGAGCCGTTCTGGTGCAGGGCGACCACCAGCCCTGCGGCGGATTCGACGCCCATGATCGCCGCCAAGGCCGCGAGCGCGATCAGCGGCAGGTCGGCGGAGGACGCGGCGGGGATGACGACGCCGACCGCGAGGGCGCTGGCCGCCGCCTGCCACACGGCCATCCAGCCGCCCGATCGGGTCAGGACGATCTGCGCCGCGTCGTAATCGGCGGCGACCCGCGCGACCTGCGCGCACGCCCAGTCGTCAAGCCCGTAGGCCTTCAGTTCGGGCGCGGCGGCCTCCAAGGCGGCGAGGCGATCCTTCAACGCGCCGGCGCCGGTCTGCACCGCTCGGCCGGCGGGATCGGCGAGGCGGCGAGCGATCAGAACGCCGCCTGCGACGGCTGCAATCATGGCGAAGAGCAAGGCCACTCCGGCCAAGGGGGAGGCGAGGCCGGCCAGCAGCACGGCGGAAACGGCGCCGGCGCCCAGGCTCCAGGGCGCCGAGCGGCGCACGAAGAGGGTCTGCACCGCGTCCACGTCCTGAACCAGCCGGGCCGAGACCTCGCCGGACGACAGGTTCAGTGCGCGCTCGGCCGGGCTTGTGGCGATGGCGTCGAACACCTGCGGGCGCAGACGAGCGAGCGCCTTCAAGGCGGCCTCATGGCCCGCGACGCGCTCGAAATAGCGGCCGCCGGTGCGGACGATGGCCAGCAGGCGGATGATGGCGCTGGGCATCATATAGTTGAAACTCTGGGCGGCCGCCGCGCCCGCCAGGCCCGCAAACGCCGCGCCCGTGATGAACCAGCCCGACAGCCCCAACAGACAGACGGCCGCCACCGAGACGATGGCGCCGCCGGCCGCAGCGAGCCGAAGCCGGGCGCGCTGGGCTTGAGTTTGGGCGGCGATCAGGCCGGTGATGCGTGACGGGCCTCTCATAGCGTCACCACGCAGTCGGCCAGGGCGGCGACGGCTGGGGAATGGGTGGCGATCAGGGTGGTGCGGCCGCGCGCGGCCTGACGGATGACGTCAAGCATGGCGCGTTCCGAGGCCGGATCCAGATTGGCGGTCGGCTCGTCCAGCACCAGAAGCGGCGCCCGCTTCAGTATGGCGCGGGCCAAGCCCAGGCGACGGCGCTCGCCGCCCGACAGTCCGCCGCCACGCTCGTCGATGGGGCGATCCAGATCGCCGGACAGGCCCGCCGTGCGCGCGGCCAAGGCGATGCGGCCGGGGCAGGCGGTGCGATCCGCCAGGGCGATGTTCTCGGCCAAGGTTCCAGGCGTCACGATCGGGTGCTGGCTGGCCCAGGCGATCCGCCCGGCGATGTCGCCGCACTGGCTGAGCCGCGCGCCGCCCACCTCGACCTCGCCGCGCGTCAAGGGTGCAAGGCCGAGCAGCAGATGCAGAAGACTGGACTTGCCCACGCCGCTGGCGCCCACCAGCGCCACGATCTGGCCCGGCGCAATGTCGAGGTCGAACCCGTCGATGACTGGCGCTGAGCTTTCATAAGCGATGGCGACATCGCGGAAATGGATGGCGGGCGCCAGGTCGCCGATGGGCGTGCGCTGGGCGGGGCGCGGGTCTGGCGTGATCAGGGACGGAGCTGCTGCCTCGGCGGCCTGGCGATCATGATAGGCGGCCGCCAGGCGGCGCAGCGGCGCATAGACTTCGGGCGCCAGGGCCAGAACGAAGAAGGCGCGCGACAGGTCCAGGGTCTCGGGAACCGGAAAGGGCAGCAGCCGCAACAGGTTGAAACCGCAATAGACGGCGATCAGCGCGACCGACAAGGCCGAGAAGAATTCCAGCACGCCCGACGACAGGAAGGCGATGCGCATGACCCTGGCTGTCCGGCGCTCCAGCTCGTCAGAGGCCTGGGCGATCTGCACCGTCGTGCGGCCCACGGCGTCGAAGGCGAGAATGGCGGGCAGGGTGCGGATACGGTCGATGAACAGGCCGGACAGCCGCTCCAGGGCCTGAAACTGACGACGGCTTTCGCCTGCCGCGGCCGTGCCCGCCAGGGCCATGCCGACAATGAATGGGAAAAGGGTGAATAGCAGGATGCCCGCCGACACCGGGCTGGCGATCGCGGCGGCGGCGATGATCAGCAGCGGCGAAACGCCTGCGGCGAGGCGCAAGGGTGCAAACCGCGAAAAGTAGCCGTCCAGCGCGCCGACCCCCTCGACCAGGGCCGTCATCTGCGCGCTGGATCGCCGTCCTCGCCCGAACAGGTCCGACAACACGCGGCCTCGGACATCGGTCTTTATCGCCCGACCCAACTTCGCTCCGACGCTCACGGCGGCCTGACCGATCAGGCCCCGCGCGATCAGACTGAACACGGCTAAAGCCAGCCACGGCGCGGCGGCGGCTGGCGATACGGGCAGGCTGGAAATCGTCAGGGCCAGGCCTGCCGCGAAGCCGATCGCAGGCGCGACGTCCGCAAGGGTCAGCACGCCGGTCAGCAGCGTCAGCCGCCTCCACGGACGACCGATCTGCTTCAGCCAGGCGGCCGCAGAGGCAGGGGCGATTGGCACGGCGCTCATCAACGGACTCCAGCGCTCGGCGCAGGCCGCGCGCCATTGGGCAAAACGTCGTTGGACGAAATGTCCAAGGACCAAGCGTCCAATAGGGGCCGGCGTTTGTCGGCGCTTTGATCGAGATCAAGGCGGGCGTCCTGCCCACCTTCTACGGCCATCGAAACGTCGGTCGAGCAGACCGATTCCTCGGAGCAACGCCATGATCGACCTCGCGGTCGTCGACCTGTCCCGGCTGCAGTTCGCGCTGACGGCCCTTTACCACTTCCTCTTCGTGCCCCTGACGCTGGGGCTGTCGTTCATGCTGGTCATCATGGAGTCGATCTATGTGATGACCCGCCGGCCAATCTGGCGGACGATCACCCGGTTCTGGGGCGTCTGCTTCGGCATCAACTTCGTGCTGGGCGTCGCGACCGGCATCACCATGGAGTTCCAGTTCGGCATGAACTGGAGCTACTACAGCCACTATGTCGGCGACATCTTCGGCGCGCCGCTGGCCATCGAAGGGCTGATGGCCTTCTTCCTGGAGGCGACCTTCGTCGGGTTGATGTTCTTCGGCTGGGACAAGCTGAAGCCGCACGCCCACCTGTTCGTCACCTTCATGGTCGCGCTGGGCACTAATCTGTCGGCCCTGTGGATCCTGATCGCCAACGGCTGGATGCAGAACCCGGTCGGCGCCGCCTTCAATCCCGACACGATGCGGATGGAGGTCACGGACTTCATGGCCGTGTTGTTCAACCCGGTGGCCCAGGCCAAGTTCGTTCACACCGTCAGCGCCGGTTACGTCTGCGCCTCGGTCTTCGTGCTGGGCGTGTCGGCCTTCTATCTGCTGCGTGGCAAGCACGTCGGCTTCGCCAAGCGATCGATGACGGTCGCCTCGGCGTTCGGTCTGGCGGCGTCGCTGTCGGCCGTCGTGCTGGGCGACCAGTCCGGCTACAATCTGACCGATAACCAGAAGATGAAGCTCGCCGCCCTGGAGGCCATGTGGCACACCGAGCCGGCGCCCGCCGGCCTGACGCTGATCGGCGTTCCTTCGATGAAGGACCGCGAAACCCATTTCGGCGTTCACGTGCCATGGATTATGGGGCTGATCGCGACCCGCACCATCGACAAGCCCGTCGAAGGCATCTTCGAACTGGTCGCCACGGCTGAGGACCGCATCGAATCCGGCGTCATCGCCTATGACGCGCTGGAGAAGGTCAAGGCGAACCCGGCCGATCCCGTCGCGCGCGGCGTGTTCGAGACCCACCGCCGCGACCTGGGCTATGGCCTGCTGCTGAAGCGCCACGTCGCCGATCCCCGCCAGGCCACGCCTGCGCTGATCCAGCAGACGGCATGGGAGACGGTGCCGAACGTCCCGGCCCTGTTCTGGAGCTTCCGCATCATGGCGGGCATCGGAATGTTCATGATCGCCCTGTTCGGCACGGCCTTCGTGCTCTGCACCCTGCGCAAGCATCATACGAAGTGGTTCCTGCGGTTAGCCGTCCTGGCCATCCCGCTGCCATGGATCGCCATCGAGTTCGGTTGGATATTGGCCGAGTTCGGCCGCCAGCCCTGGGCGGTGGAGGGCGTGCTGCCGACATTCCTGGGCGCCTCGTCCCTGACCGTGCCGCAGCTTTGGGCCACCATCGTCGGCTTCACCCTGCTGTATGGCGCACTGGCGGTGGTCGAGGTGCGGCTGATGCTATTCGCCATCAAGAAGGGGCCGTTCCACGAACAGGAGACGTTCGGCGAACCCAGCCCCGAAGCGCCCACCGAGCGCGTTCCCGCGCCCGCCGTGGCCTGACCCAAGACCTTAGGACATCCGACAATGGATCTTCCCCTCGACTTCGCCACGCTTCGCCTGATCTGGTGGGGGCTGCTGGGCGTGCTTCTGATCGCCTTCGCCCTGACCGACGGTTTCGACCTGGGCGTCGGCGCCCTTCTGCCCTTCGTCGCCAAGACGGATGAGGAGCGCCGCATGGTGATCAACACCGTCGGCGCCACCTGGGAAGGCAACCAGGTGTGGTTCATCCTGGGCGGCGGCGCGATCTTCGCCGCCTGGCCCTTCGTCTACGCTGTCAGCTTCTCGGGCTTCTATCTGGCCATGTTCCTGGTGCTGTCCGCGCTGATCCTGCGGCCGGTGTCGTTCAAATATCGCTCCAAGCGGGCGTCGCCGAAGTGGCGGTCGTTCTGGGACTGGTGCCTGTTCATCGGCGGCTTCGTTCCGGCGCTGGTGTTCGGGGTGGCGGTGGGCAACGTCCTGCTGGGCGCGCCCTTCCATCTGGATGGCGACCTGCGGTCCTTCTACGACGGTACGCTGCTCGGCCTGTTCACCCCCTTCAGCCTGATCGCCGGCCTGTTGTCGGTGGCCATGCTGGTCCTGCACGGCGCGGCCTGGTTGTCGGTCAAGGCCGAGGCCGGCCCGGTGATGGAGCGGGCGCGTCTGTTCGGCACGGTCGCCGCTGTTCTGGCCCTGATCCTGTTCGCGGTCGGCGGACTGTATGTCGCTTACGGCGGCCTGGGCTACCGGATCACCGGCGCGCTGGACGTCAACGGCTTCTCCAATCCGCTGCGCACCACGGTTCAGGCCGCGCCCGGCGCCTGGCTGGATAACTACGGCCGCTATCCGTGGATGCTGATCGCGCCGGCCCTGGGCTTCCTGGGCGCGTTGGTCGGCCTGATCGGGATGTGGCGGCGATCCGCGCCGCTGGCGTTCGGCGGATCGTCGCTGTCGGCCGTGGGCATCATCTCCACCGTCGGCCTGTCGATGTTCCCATTCATCCTGCCCAGTTCGGTCAATCCTCAGTCCAGCCTGACGGTGTGGAACGCCTCATCCAGCCATCTGACCCTGTTCATCATGCTGATTGTCACGGCGATCTTCCTGCCTCTGGTGCTGCTATACACCGCCTGGGTCTATCGCGTGCTGTGGGGCCGGACGTCGACCGCCGCCCTCAAGACCAACCCCGATCTGTACTAACCCTTAGGAGCGCAGAACCATGTGGTATTTTTCCTGGATCCTGGGGCTTGGCCTGGCCGTCGGTTTCGGCGTGCTGAACGGCCTGTGGCACGAGTTCCATCTGTTTGATGAAGGCGACGCCGGCCTGTCCACGCCCGACGCATCGAAAGAGGGCGATGTTCCCCTCTAGCCCCGCGCGCCTGTCCGTTCGCGACCTGATCGCGCGCTATGACGCCCATGCGCCGCGCTATACCTCCTATCCGACGGCGGCCCAGTTCACGCCTGCCGTCGGACCCGGCGAGTGGGCCGACTGGCTGGGGCGCGCGCCCTCCGATCAGCCGGTCTCCCTGTATCTGCACCTGCCGTTCTGTAAGCGGCTGTGCTGGTACTGCGGCTGCAACACCCGGGCGGTCAACCGGGCGGGCGTCATCTCCAGCTATGTCGATCTGCTGCTGCGCGAGGCGGATCTGGTTCTGACGCGGATCGGCCGGCCGGTCCGCGTCGGTTCGATCCATCTGGGCGGCGGCACCCCGAACATGCTGTCGCCGGACGATCTGGAACGACTGTTCGCCGGTCTGTCCGCGCGGTTCGACCTTGGCGACTGTTTCGAGGTCGCCGCCGAGTTGGATCCGGAAGTCCTGACGCAGGAATGGGTCGAGGCGGCGGGCCGCATCGGCCTGAGCCGCGCCAGTCTGGGGGTGCAGGACCTGTCGCCGCGTGTCCAGGCGGCGGTGAACCGGCCTGAACGTTTCGAGACCATCCGCTGGGCGGCCGAAGCCTTGCGGGGGCAGGGCGTGACCTCCCTCAACCTGGATCTGATGTACGGCCTGCCGCTTCAGGCCGTCGAAAACGTCATCACCACCCTGGGCCAGGTCACGACGCTGAGGCCGGAACGGATCGCCCTCTTCGGCTATGCCCATGTGCCGTGGATGAAGCCGCATCAGCGGTTGATCAACGACGCCGACCTGCCGGACGCCGAAGCGCGCTTCGCCCAAAGCCAGGCGGCGGCGCGCTATCTGGTCGGCAAGGGATGGCAGGCGATCGGGCTGGATCATTTCGCCCTGCCGCACGACGGGCTGGCCGCGGCAGACCGGGCCGGACGGCTGCATCGCAACTTCCAGGGCTACACCACCGACGCCGCAGAGGTGATGATCGGCCTGGGCGCCTCGTCGATCAGCCGCACGCCCAGGGGCTATGTTCAAAACCACGCGCAGGAACGCGACTGGCGCCGCGCTGTCGAGGCCGGCGAGCTACCGGTCGCGCGAGGCGTCGCCCTGGCCGAATGCGACATGTTCGTCAGCGAGATTATCGAGCGGCTGATGTGCGACTTCGTCGTCGATCTTGCGCCCGTCGTTCGACGTCGCGGTCGAGATCTGTCGGACGTCGCCGGCGCCTTGTCCCTGTTAGAGCGCTTCGTCGACGATGGTCTGGTGCGGATCGACGGGACGGTGGTGGCGGTAACCGACCTGGGCCGTCCGTTCGTCAGGGCGGTTTGCGCCGCCTTCGATCCCGGTGCGGCGGCTCTTCAGCAAAGGCATGCGCGGGTGGTGTGAGTGGACAGATTGTCCACCCGCTGAACGATTTGCGCTGGATCAAGGCCGAGGCGTCCACCGGGGCGCACATCCCCGCTCAGACGCCTGACGAAGGCCGCACGAGGCGGCCAGGGCGTCGGGGATCAGAAGATGAATACCAAGACCCTGCTGCTTGCCGCCGTCGCCTTCACCGCCTGCGCGGCGCCGGCCTTCGCTCAGACATCCGTCGCTTGGGAGGCCCCGAAGAAGGGCGACTTCCTTGTGAGCGGGCGCGTCACCGACGTCTTCTCCCAGGCCGATGACGCCATCACCACGGCCGCGGGCGCGGACACGGGCCTGAAGGTGGATGTGGGCGACAGCGTCATGCCGACCCTGGGCTTCACCTACTTCCTGACCGATCACTTCGCGGTTGAGGCGATCCTGGGCACGACCCAGCACGAGATTCGCGCCCAGGGCGGCGCGACGGACGTGGCGGTGCATGAGACCTGGGTCCTGCCGCCGGTTGTCACGCTGCAGTATCGCCCGCTGAGCCAGGGGAGCTTCAGCCCCTATGTCGGCGCTGGCGTGAACTACATGCTGTTCTACAGCGGTAAGGACAAGAACGGCTTCACCGTCGATCTGGACGACGGTTTCGGCTACGCGCTTCAAGCGGGCGCGGACGTCGGGATTCAGGGGCCCTGGAGCCTGAATGTCGACGTCAAGAAGGTCTGGTTCGAGACCGACGCCAAGATCAACGACGGCGCACTGAAGTCCAGCGTGAACCTCGATCCGTGGGTCGTGTCTCTGGGCGTCAGCCGCAAGTTCTGAGGCTACTAGGGCTCTCGACGCGGCCCCTCTCGCGCTTCGCTGCAACCCGCTATGCTGCCGCGATGAGTCGGGCCGCGTCATGATCAAATATATCGGCTCCAAGCGCGCCTTGCTGGGGCATGTGACGGGTGCGGTGGCGGGGGTGCTGCCGCAGGGCGGTCGGGTGTGCGATCTGTTTTCCGGCACGGCGCGGGTCGGGCACGCCTTGAAGAAGCAGGGGTTTCAGGTCTGGTCGAACGACCTGAACGCCTACGCCCATGCTCTGGCGACGACCTATGTCCAGGCGGATCAAGAGCGGTGGGGCGAGCGGGCCGAGGTCGTGCTGGCCGAGCTGCGGACAGTGAAGCCCGAGGCGGGCTGGTTCACCCAGGCGTTCTGTCAGGACGCGCGGTATTTCCACCCTGACAACGGGGCGCGCATCGACGCCATGCGCGACCGGATCGAGGCCATGGGACTGGAGCCGGAACTCAAGGCCATCGCCCTAGTCAGCCTGATGGAGGCGGCGGATCGGGTGGATTCCACGGCCGGGGTTCAGATGGCCTATATGAAGCAGTGGGCGCCGAGGGCGCTGAAGACGCTGGAGCTGCGCACGCCGGACCTGGTTCCGGCGGTGGACGGGCCGTGCCGCGCGACGCAGGGCGATGCGGTCGAGATCGCCGAACAGGTCGAGGCGGACCTGGTTTACCTGGACCCGCCCTACAACCAGCATTCCTATCTCGGGAACTACCACTGCTGGGAGAGCCTGGTGCTGTGGGACCGGCCCGAGACCTATGGGGTGGCCAACAAGCGGGTGGACGTGAGGACGCGCAAGAGCGCCTTCAACAGTCGGCCCGGCATCGGCCCGGCGCTGCGGACGGTGATCGAGCGGGTCAAGGCGCCGAACCTGATCGTCAGCTTCAACGACGAGGGGTATCTGAGCCGCGCCGACTTAGTCGAGATGCTGTCGGCGCGGGGCCATGTGCAGGTCCTGGAGATGGCGCATCCGCGCTATGTCGGCGCCCGGATCGGGATCCATAATCCCAAGGGCGAGAAGGTCGGGCAGGTGGGGCGGTTGAAGAATGTTGAGCACCTGTTCGTGGTGACGGAGCGGCCGGTCTCCTTGCCTGTGGCCGCATAGACACCAATGAAAACAACGGCGGGTTGGGCGGAACGCGAATCGTTTCGCGCCGTTGAGGGACTATGCAACCGCACCCGTACACCGCCCCCAAGACCGATCGCCCCGACGATTACCGCGTTCGTCCGGCGGCCGAGCCGCGCTCATGGGCGCCGCGGACGGCGGATGCGACCTTCACCCACAACGCCGCGCGTTACGCCCGCCCGGTCGAGGCGGTTCAGCCCGCCGAACACATCGACGTGGAGCCCGAGGTGGCGCCGCCGCCGCGCTGGATGATGGCGATCGCCGGGGCGGCCGTGGCGGCCCTGATGGGCGCTCTGCTGGGCGGCTTCCTGCACATCTGAGACGGCGTCAGGCCTGCTGCAACAGCGCCTTGATCGGCGACCAACTGCGCCGATGAGCGGCACAGGGGCCCAAGGTTTTCAAAGCGTTCTGGTGGATCGGGGCGTTGTAGCCCTTATGGCTGGCGAAGCCGTAGCCGGGGTATTGGGCGTCCAGAGCGATCATCAGCCGATCCCGCGCGGTCTTGGCCAGGATCGAGGCCGCCGCGATGGATAGCGACAACCCATCGCCGCCGACGACCGTCTGGATTTCGCAGGGCAGCTTGAAGCGATAGTTGCCGTCGACCAGGGCGGCGACCGGCTGGACCTGCAAGGCCTCGATGGCGCGGCACATGGCCAGGCCTGTGGCGTGCAGGATGTTCAACTCCTCGATCTCCTCCACCGAGGCGAAGCCCACGCCCCAGGCGACGGCGCGGGCCTTGATCTCGGGCTCCAGGGCGGCGCGACGTTTTTCCGTCAGGGCCTTGGAATCGTCGATGCCGGGCGGCAGGTCGTCAGGGTTCAGGATCACGGCCGCCGCCGAAACCGGCCCGGCCCAGGGACCACGCCCGGCCTCGTCCACGCCGCAGACGTGACCGTTGACGCGCTGGATCAGAACCGTCTCGAGCGCGAGGGTGGGGAAGGCTTTCGAATTTGCGGGCGCTTTAGCCATGGCCCGCCATCGCACGAACCTGGGCGTGACGGAAGCAGGTCGTCTGGTGATCGTTGACCATGCCGACGGCCTGCATGAAGGCATAGACGATGACCGGGCCGCAGAAGTTGAAGCCGCGCTTCTTCAGGGCCTTGGCCATGGCGACGGACTGTTCGGTCTGGGTCGGGGCCTGGCGATAGTCGGCGTAGGGGGTCTGGATCGGTTCGTTGCCGACGAAGGACCAGAGCCAGGCGGAGAAGTCCTCGCCGTCATCGCGCATCTGAAGCCAGATCTGGGCGCCCCGGATGGCGGCGTTGATCTTGGCGCGCGAGCGGATGATGCGGGGGTCGTTCAGCAGGCGCTGGATGTCGGCCTCGCCATAGCGGGCGACGATCTCGGGATCGAAACCGTCAAAGGCGTCGCGGATGCCCTCGCGTTTTCTGAGGATGGTGATCCAGGCGAGACCGGCCTGAAACCCGTCGAGCACCAGCTTCTCCCACAGGGCGCGGGGATCGCGCTCGGGCACGCCCCATTCGGTGTCGTGATAGGCGACATAGAGGGGGTCGGCCCCGCACCAGCCGCATCGGCCGCCGAGAGCCTCTGGGGCGTGTGAGTCGGTCATGGCCTGACGTTGCCAGTCTGTTCCGCTTGAGGAAAGGGCGTTCGGCGTCGGGGCGACGCAGGAAAAACACCGTCTAAAGTGTCTAATTTGTCTAATCTCGGAGCGCGGGCGCAACTGCACTGCACCTCAAGAACGCGTGCAAAGTGCAAGAAAGTGCAATTTCGCGGGTGAAGTTTGACGGCGGAAAAACAGTGCAACGAGCCCAGGTCTTCGTCTCCCTTCGTCGTAAAACTGCGCATTGTAAGGGCGTTTAGGAAGGGGACGGTCGATTGAAGCTGGTAAAAGCTAAGCGACTGAAATACCGTAAAATATTCTGCGATAATAGGATGTGTCTCGTCTCCTCCCCATGAAATGGGGAGGGGGACCGCAAAGCGGTGGAGGGGCTCTTTGAAGTCCCACGGGCGGCGGTGAGGCGCCCAAGAGCCCCTCCGTCACGGCGCAAGAGCGCCGCGCCACCTCCCCATCGCCATGCGATAGGGAGGAGACGGTCATCATTTCAGTCCCGGACCAATCCGCCGTCCACGACCAGGTTCTGGCCGGTGACCGCGCGGCTCCAGGGGGAGGCGAAGAAGAGGACGGCGTCGGCGAACTCTTCGGGCGTGGTCACTGACCGCAGCGGCGTCATGCCGGCGATCAGGTCGAAGACGGCCTCGGGCGTGGCGGCGCTGGCGTCGGTGGTGCGCAGGAGACCGCCCGAGACCATGTTGACGGTGATGCCGTCAGGGCCGAGGTCGCCGGCGGCGGTGCGGGTCAGGCTGAGCAGAGCGGCCTTGGCGGCGGTGTAGTCGTGGTAGGGCACGACCGGATTCTGGAACAGGTTGGTGCCGATGTTGACGATGCGGCCGAACCGGGCCGCGGCCATGCCGGGCGCGGTCGCCTGGATCAGGTTCAGGGCGCCGTGCACGACGGTCGAGAACTGGCGATCCATCTCGTCCCAGCCGATGGCGGTCATCTGTGAGCGGGCGTCGCCGTTGAAGCTGTAGTCCAGGGCGTTGTTGACGAGGGTGGTGACGGCGCCGTTGAAGCGGCCTTTCGCGGCCGCGACCATGGCGTCCACCGCGGCGCGGTCGGTCACGTCAGCCTGGAGGGCGAGGGCGCGCTCGCCGATCTCGGCGGCCAGGGCGTTCGCCGCGTCGCCGCTGTTCCTCCAGTTGATGACGACGCGAGCGCCTTCATGGGCGAAGGCGCGGACGCAGGCGGCGCCGACGCCGCGCGCCCCGCCGGTGACGAGAACGATCTGATCGGCGATCTTCATGGGCGACTCACGCGTTGGAGGAAGGAAGGACGTCCTCGCCCATCCAGGCGGGTTTGCGCAAGCGCACCGGGCGACCGTCCACCGTCAGGTCGCCGTCGAGGCGGTCGATGCGCAGCAGGGCCATGACGGAACCCGCCTGACCCGAGAGGACCTCGCCCGCGCGCAGTTCGCCCTTTAGCACCTCGGCGCCAAAGGCAGGGGGCGGGCCGTCGAAGTCCAGCGGCAGCATCCGGTTCTTGATCGTGCCCCGGCGCTTCATCCGCGAGGTCGTTTCCTGGCCGACGAAACAGCCCTTCTGGAAGTCGATGCCGTTCAGCAGGTCGAAGTCGGCCTCGATCGGATAGGTCTTGTCCTGGGGCGCGTCGGCGGTCGGATCGGGCAGGCCGATCGACAGGCGGTGGGCGTGGTAGTCGGCCTCGGCGGCGTCCGCAGTCGCCTCGCCATAAAAACGGCCGCCCATCAGGGACGTGCGGGGGTCGGGGATGAAGCCGGCGGGGGCGTCCGGCCAGGCGGCGAAGACCGGGCGGTCGTCGGCGGCGACTTCGATCTTGGCGCGCAGCTTGTACATCGACAGGCGCTGGATCAGGGCGTCGCGACGCTCAGTCGCCACATCCAGCAGAACGCCGTCAGCCTGTCCCAGAAGGAACAGGTCGAACAACAGCCGGCCGGGCGGCGACAACAGGGCGCCGAACCGCAGTTCTCCGTCGGCCAGCGTCTCCACATCCTGGGTCAGCAGATTGTGCAGGAAGGGTTTCGCATCCTCGCCCGTGACGGAGATCAGGGCGCGACTGTCGAGACGGGCGATGGGCATGGGGCGAAGATAGGGCGGGGGCGAACGCTTCAGAAGACGCCGCGCCGAATTTAAGCCGCCAACCGCGTCACACCGCGAGCAGCTGTTTGATCAGCGCCTTTTCGAACCCCTTGGTCTCCGCGCCCGGCAAGGCCTTGCCGATTTCACCGCTTTCGAACAGGGCGAAGACCTTGGGGTGGACATAGGACGCGCGGCAGACGGTGGGGGTAGGCGTTCACATCGTCGGAATCGACCGGGCACAGCGCACCGTCGGCCGCGCGGTATTTGAATAGCTGCTGGCCGGGCAGGCCTTCCAGCTGCCGCACGACCTTGGCCAGTCGGCGGTCCTTGACGCTGACGCTGTGATCCTTGCCGCTCTTGCCGCGAAACTCAAACGTCAGGGCCGCGCCGTCCACGTCAATGTGGCGCTTGTGCAGGGTCGTCAGGCCGTAGCTGCGGTTCTGTTTGGCGTAGATGGAGTTGCCGACCCGGATCAGGGTGATCTCCAGCAGGCGCACGGCGGTGGCTAGCACCTTGTCGCGACAGATGCCGCGAAGGGCCAGGTCGTGTTCGACCTTCTCGCGCAGTTTCGGCAGGTTGCGCGAGAAGGCCGGCAGCTTGTCGAACTTGTTCTCGGAGCGGGCCGTGCTCCAGTCGTTGTGATAGCGATATTGTTTGCGGCCCTTCACGTCCCGGCCGGTGGCCTGGATATGGCCGTTGGCCTTGGGACAGATCCAGACGTCAGTCCAGGCAGGCGGAATGGCCAGGGCGCGGATGCGGGCCAGGGTCTTGGCGTCCGTCACGGTCTTGCCCTTGGCGTCGCGATACGACCAGCCCTTGCCGGCGCGGCGGCGCGTCAGGCCCGCGAACTCGTCGCTGCAATAGCTGAGGCCTTGAGGGACTTCGGCGGCGATGTCGAAGGCGTGCGATCCGTCGGCCATCACCCGTTCGCCTTTTCGAGACGGTCATGCAGCCGTTTGATCCAGCGTTCGGCCGGGTCGCCGCCCCACAGCAGCCAGGCGATATAGCCGGCGGAAGGATCGGTGCGGCTGGCCCAACCCTTGCCGTCCTTGTCCACGGTGTGGCGGGCGAAGTAGCTGTAGATGTCCTTGATGTCCTTGTCCGAGACGGGCTTCTGATCCGCCAACTGATGGGCGCGGCGTACGCCGACCTCAGTGCCGCCCCGGTCGTGCTTTTCGCGCAGGTCGAGACCGCGCTTGGCCTGGGTTGCGACGCCCTTGGGCGGCTTGCGTTGCGCGTCGGTGAGGGTGGTTTTGGCGGCCATCGCATCTTTCCGTACAAGGACTTAGGCCGAACGCCGTGTCTGGCGCGCGAGTTCCGCTTGACCGCGCGGGCCGGGCGGGAGACGAGGCGGCATGAACTATCGCCACAGCTTTCACGCCGGAAACTTCGCCGACCTGGTCAAGCATGCCTTGGTGCTGTGGTTGGTGAAAGCGCGGCAGGCGTCGGGGCCGCTGACGGTGTTCGATACCCATGCGGGGGGGGGGCTGTACGATCTGTCGGGCGACGGCGCGCGGTCCAAGGAGGCCGAGGCCGGCGTGGCGCGTCTGATGTCCGCCGACGGGCGGACGCCGCTGATGGACGCGCTGGCGGGCGAGGTGGCGGCGCTGAATCCTGACGGCGGGGCGCGGTTCTATCCGGGGTCGCCTTTGCTGATCGCGGACGCGCTGACGCCTGGCGGTCGCTATGTCGGGTTCGAGCTGAACCCGCCGGTTCGGGCCATGCTGGCCGAGGCGCTGACGGGGCGAGCGAACGCCGAGGCGCGCGAGGGCGACGGCTATGCGGCGGTGACGGCGGAGGCGGCGAAGGTAAGCGGGCCGCTGGTGCTGATCGACCCGCCGTTCGAAAAGCCCGACGACTATATCCGCTCGGCCGAGACCGCGATTTCGGTGGTGAGGTGCGATCCGACGGCGACGGTGGCGATCTGGACGCCGCTGAAGGATCTGGAGACCTTCGACGGCTTCATCCGGCGGCTGCAGGGCAAGGCGGGGCCGACCCTGGTCGCCGAGGCGCGGCTGAGGCCGCTGACCAATCCGATGAAGATGAACGGATGCGCCATGGTGGTGGTCAATCCGCCGGCGGGCGCGGAAGCGGCCGCGGCCGAGATTTGCGGCTGGGTCGCAGGGGCGCTGGGCGAAGCGGGCGGACGGGCCGAGGTCTGGACCTTCTGAGCGCAGTCACTAGGTTGGTGGCATGACGCGCATCGCCATTCTGGAAACCGGACACCCGCCGGAGCATCTGAAGGACGATTTCGATGACTATCCGGCGCGGTTCCGGGCCCTGCTGGGCGAGGGCGTGCCGACGACGCGGTTCGACGTGCAGTCGGGGCAACTGCCCGAGGATCCATCAGCATTTCAGGGGGCCATCGTCACGGGATCGGCTGCGGGAGTCTATGACGACCTGCCGTGGATCCCGCAGCTGATCGACTGGCTGAGGGCGGCGCGGGGGCGGACGCGGCTGGTCGGCATCTGTTTCGGGCATCAGGCGCTGGCCCATGCGTTCGGCGGAGTGGTGGAGAAATCGCACAAGGGATGGGGCGTGGGCCTGCACCGCTATGACGTGCGCGAGGATGCGCCATGGATGCATCCGCGGGCGCGAACGATCGCCATTCCTGTGTCGCACCAGGATCAGGTCGTCGCGGTTTCGGACGACGCGCGGGTGATCGCGTCCAGCGGGTTCACGCCGTACGCCGGCCTTGCCTGGGGCGACGATGCGATCTCGTTCCAGTGCCACCCGGAGTTTCAGCCGGACTATGCGGCGGCCCTGATCGAGGGACGGCGCGGGGCGCGCATCCCGCATGATGTGGCCGATCAGGCGATCGACAGTCTGAAGCGGCCCAACGACCGGGCGGTGTTGACGGCCTGGATCCGCGCCTTCCTGCTGCTGACCCCGCCGCCGGTCGAGGATGACGGCAGCGGGATCTAGAGCCCCAGCAGCCGGATCAACGCCAGCGCCAGCACCACAAGGGCGCCCAGCGACAGGATGACGGCGGCGACGACGCGGCCGCCGGCGCGGGCGACGGCGCGGATGTCGGTCTGGAGACCCAAGGCAGCCATGGCGACGACGGTCAGCAGGCCCGAGGCGGCGGCCATGGGCGCGAGCGCAGCCTGCGGGATCAGGTCAAACGAGCGCAAGCCGATCATGACTAGGAAGCCTATGATGAACCACGGGAGCAGGCGCGATAGTCCGGGCTTTGCGGCGCCGGGCACGCGGTCGCGGAAGATCAGTGACAGGGCGAGGATGACAGGACCGAGCATCAGCACCCGCACCAACTTGACCACCGTGCCGGTCTGGGTGGCGAGGGCGCCGAAGGGCGCGGCGGCGGCCAGAACCTGCGGCACCGCATAGACGGTCAGACCAGCCAGTGCGCCATATTGCAGGCCGTTCAGATGGATCAGGCCGCCCAGCAGGGGCAGGGTCAGAACCACGATCACGCCGAGCACGGCGGTGAAAGCGATGGAAGCGGCTACCTCTTTCCCGTCTGCGTCGATGACGGGGGCGACGGCGGCGATGGCGGAGTTGCCGCAGATGGCGTTGCCGCAGGCGACCAGCAGAGCCATGCGCGCGTTCAGGCCCAAGGCGCGACCGACGCCAAAACTGACGACGATGGCGAGCGCGACCAGGGCGAAGATGCCCAGGACGAAGCCGACGCCCAGCGATGACAGGGTGGCGGCGCTGACGGAGGCGCCGAGCAGCACCACCGCCACTTCCAGCAGCATCTTGGCCGAGAAGTCGATCCCGGCCTTGAACCGTGCATCGGGCGTCCAGGCGGTGCGGACGGCGGCGCCCAGCAGGATGGCCAGCACCAGCGGCTCCAGCCAGACATGGCCGATCACGTCGCGCTCGATACTGGTCAGGCCGATGGCGGCCAGAGTGACCAACAGGCACAGCATGACGCCGGGCCGGATTTTACGCGCGAACGCCGTCGCCGACGCCAAACTGGGCGCTTGGAAGGGGGCGGGCAGGGCGGCGGACTTCATCCTCAAACGTGATGCGCCTGCCCTCGACGGCGGTCCAACGGATAGTTATGGTCGTTTCAATCCGATTTGGAGATCAATCGTGACCTTGGAACGCCTGCGTATCTTCGTCGCCGTCGCCGAGCGTGACCATGTGACGGCGGCGGCAAGGGCGCTGAACCTGACGCAGTCGGCGGTGTCGAATGCTTTGGCCGCTTTGGAAGCCGAGCATGACGTGCGGTTGTTCGACCGGGTCGGGCGTGGCGTGGTGCTGAACGAGACCGGCCGCGCCTTCCTGCCCGAGGCCAAGGCGGTGCTGGCGCGAGCGGCGGCGGCTGAGGCGGCTCTGGCGGACATGAGCGCCCTACGGCGCGGGCGTCTGGCGGTGTTCGCCAGTCAGACCATCGCCAGCTACTGGCTGCCGCGCCGGCTGGTGGATTTCCACACGGCCTATCCCGGCGTCGAACTGGCCGTCGAGATCGGCAACACGCGCGAGGCGGCGCAGGCGGTGCTGAGCGGCGCCGCCGAGATCGGCCTGGTCGAGGGGGCCGTGGAGGAACCGGCCCTGTCGCAGGTTCAGGTGGGGTCGGATCGGCTGGCCGTTCTGGTGACGCCGGACCATCCGTGGGCGACGCGACGTCGGCTGGAGGCCAAGGATCTGGCGGGCCAGCCCTGGGTGTTGCGCGAAGTCGGCTCTGGCACGCGATCGACGCTGGAGGCGGCGGTGCGGGACATGGGGATTGACCCCGCGACGTTGTCGGTATCGATGACCCTGCCGTCGAACGAAGCCGTGCTGGCGGCGGCCGAGGCGGGGGCGGGAGCCACGGCCCTGTCGGAAAGCGTGGCCTATGCGTCGGTGGCGGCCGGGCGGCTGGTGACGGCGCCCTTCACCCTGCCGGAGCGGCCGTTCCGCCTGTTACGACACCGCGAACGATATCGCAGCCGCGCCGGCGACGTATTCGTCGAGGCGATGGGCTAGGGCCACTTCACCACCGGTGGCATGGACGACAGGATCGAGTCGACGTTTCCGCCCGTCTTCAGCCCGAACATGGTGCCACGGTCGTAGAGCAGGTTGAACTCGACGTAGCGGCCCCGGCGGATCAGCTGTTCCTCGCGTTCCTCGGCCGTCCAGGGCTCGGCCATGCGGCTGGCAACGATGCTGGGATAGACGTCCAGGAAGGCCAGGCCGATGTCGCGAGTAAAGGCGAAGTCTCGGTCATAGTCGCCGCTGTCGTGATGATCGTAGAAGACGCCGCCGGTGCCGCGCGGCTCCTTGCGGTGGGGCAGATAGAAATACTCGTCGCACCAGGCCTTGTATTTGGCGTGCCAGGTCGGGTCGTGGGCGTCGCAGGCGGCCTGCATGGCGGCGTGGAAGGCCACGGTGTCAGGGTGTTCCTGACGACGATCCGCCATCAGCACGGGCGTCAGGTCGCCGCCGCCGCCGAACCAGCTCTTGGTCGTGGCGATGAAGCGGGTGTTCATGTGGACGGCCGGAATGCGTGGGCTGACGGGGTGGCAGATCAGGCTGATCCCCGTCGCGAAGAAGCGCGGATCGACGTCGGCGCCGGGCACGTTCTTGGCGTAGTCAGCGGGAAAGGCGCCATGCACCGTCGAGACGTGGACGCCGACCTTTTCGAACAGGCGGCCGTGCATCATGCCCATGACGCCGCCGCCGCCCTCGGGCCGTTCCCATGCGGTGCGTACGAAGCGACCGGGCTCGCCGGGGAACAGGTCGGCGGGGGCGGCATCCTCCAGCGCCTCGAAGGCGGCGTGGATGCGGTCGCGCAGATGTTCGAACCAGGCGCGGGTCTCGACCTTCTTCAGGTCGAGCGGATCGGAGAAGACGGCGTCGCTCATGGCGCGCTTGAACCACGTTGCGGCGGCGGCGTCATCCGGCGAGGTTGTCATAAGCAGAATCGCGGGCGCTAATGGCCGCCTGCCGTTTTCAGGACGCCCGCCCATGATCCGTCGTCTCGTTTCCGTCGCCGTCGTATCGCTCGCGCTGGGAGGGGTGGCCCACGCTCAGGACGCCGATGAGGCGCGTGTGATGGAGATTCTGAAGACCACGCCGCTGATCGACGGGCATAACGACCTGCCGTGGGCGCTGCGACAGCAGTACGCAAACGACGTTTACGCCGTTGATCTGACGAAGAATCTGGCGGCGTCGACCAAACTGCATACCGATATCGCGCGCCTGCGGGCCGGAGGCGTCGGAGGGCAGTTCTGGTCCGTCTATGTGCCCGCCAGCCTGACGCCGCTGGAGGCGGTCGAAGAAACCTTTGAGCAGATCGATACGGCCAAACGCATCATCGCCGCCCATCCCGACACCTTCAGCCTGGCCACCACGGCGGACGAGGTGGATGCGGTGTTCAAGTCGGGGCGGATCGCCAGCCTGATCGGGATGGAGGGCGGCTATTCGATCGACGATTCCCTGGCCCTGCTGCGTGAATTCTATCGGGCCGGCGCGCGCTACATGACCCTGACCCATTCCAAGACCACGACCTGGGCCGACAGCGCGACGGACGCGCCGAAGTGGGGCGGGCTCAGCCCGTTCGGCGAGGCGGTGGTCAAGGAGATGAACCGGTTGGGCATGATGGTCGATCTCAGCCACGTGTTCGAGGAGACGATGCTGGACGCCATGCGCGTGTCCGATGCGCCGGTGATCTTCTCCCACTCCTCGGCGCGGGCAGTCACGGATCATCCGCGCAACGTGCCGGATCAAGTGCTGCGGATGATGCCGCAGGACGGCGGCATCGTGATGATCAATCTGGCCCCCGGCTTCGTGTCCGAGGCGGTGCGGGCCTGGAACGGGGCCAAGGCGGGCGAGGAGGCGCGGCTGAAGACCTTGAACCCCGGCGATCCCGGCGCGGTCGAGGCCGGGCTGACCGCCTGGACCGCCGCCAATCCGACGCCCCAGGCGACTCTGGCCGACGTGGTGGCGCATATTCAGCACGTGCGCGCAGTGGCGGGCATCGACCACGTCGGCCTGGGCGCCGATTTCGACGGCATCGGCAGCCTGCCGGAAGGCATGGGCGGGGTGGACGTCTATCCGCGAATTCTGGCGGCCCTGATGGCGGCGGGCTGGACCGAGGCCGACATCCGCAAGATCGCCGGCGAGAACCTGCTGCGGGTTATGCGGTCGGTCGAGGCCGTCGCGGCGTCAAAGGCCGGCGAGCGGCCGTCGATGGCGCGGCCGGAATCTTAAGCGGGCGCCATATGCGCCTGCAGGACGCGGGCGAGATCGCGCTCAATATCTTCGGCGCTGTGTTGGGGGGTCACTTCAAGATAGGCGATCCCAGCGCGTTGGAGCGCCGCCTTCTTGACGGCGTCACGCGCGTAGGCCGTGCCCTGGTAGTGGGCTTCGCCCTGGTATTCGACCGCGGCGAGGGGCCATCCGGTTTGGGAGATGACCAGAATATCGACGCGTTTGCTGTTAATGGCGCGAAAGGCCTCGTCGTCTGGCGACCGCAGAATCTCACCGAGCGAAACCTGCGCCATCACTCGCCCCTTGATGTCGAGGCGCTTTATCGCGCGTTCGGCAGTATAGAACACCGAGGCTTCGGCGCGGGACATCAGAGGCCTAGCCTGAAAGGCGGCGCGCATCACCATGTCAAGTTGGGCCGTCGCGACTTTCGGTCGAGCCGCGATCTTGGCGCCGGGCCTGAAGCTGCCGAGATTGGAACGATGTGTGTGGCGGCGCTTGGGGCGCTTGCGGCTGAGTTCCCAGGCCCCGACGATCACCAGGAAGACGATGATCGCCACCACGGCGGGAGTTGTGTCCATCGTGCTTTGCGCCCCGCAGTTGAACTTGGAGGCGCTTGCTTATCAATGCGTGATTGTAGAGCGCGTTACCAGACGAGGTAAATTCGGTTCACCCGACTCCGCCGGTCTGGCGCAGGCCCTCCCACAGGGCGATGCCGGCGGTGACCGACAGGTTCAGCGAGCGGGCGTCGGGTCTCAGCGGCACGACTAGACGCGCGTCGGCGGCGGCGTGGACATAGTCGGGAGCGCCGGCGCTTTCCTTGCCGAACAGCAGGGTGTCGTCAGGCTGGAAGAGGAAATCAGGCAGGGGTGTTGCGCCCTTGGTCGTAAGCAGCACCAGCCGCCCGGCCGGACGATCCGCCTGGAAGGCTTCCCAATCGGCGTGGCGGGTCATGTGGGACAAGGGGCCGTAGTCAAGGGCCGCGCGCTTCATGGCGCGGTCGTCGAAACGGAAGCCCGTCGGCTCGATCACATGCAGATCGACGCCGAAACAGGCCGACAATCGGATGCAGGCTCCGACGTTCTGAGGAATGTCCGGTTGAAAAAGGGCGAGACGCATTCTAAGGCCTGACATACGCGCGGCGAGGGGGTTTGTCGCGGTCTGTTTGCGAGCGTTTCGCAAGAAACGTCAGCAGCTTGCGTCCAATGCGGCGCAAGTCACGGGCCGTCGGGGATTCCCGGCGTCTTTTGTTGGTTCGTGCCGTGGCTGGGGACGCCCTTGGGGGTCTTCTGCGGCGTTCGAGAGGTGGAAACGTGGCCGAATCGGTCGTGCATACGGAAGACGGTCACAGCCCTGAGGGCGGTGATCCCAATCGTCGGGACTTTATCTACATTGCGGCGGGCGCCGCAGCGGTCGGCGCGGGCGCCATGATCGCATGGCCGCTGATCAACCAAATGAATCCGGCGGCCGATACGCTGGCGCTGGCGTCGATCGAGTTCGACCTGACCAAGGTTCAGGAAGGCCAGCAGGTCGTCATCAAATGGCAGGGCAAGCCGGTGTTCGTGCGTTACCGCACCCCGGCCGAGCTGCAGAAGGTCATCGCGGACGATCATGCTCCGGACCTGAAGCAGCCCCAGACCGACGCCGAGCGCACCAAGCCGGGTCACGAGAAATATCTGGTCGTCATCGGTTCGTGCACGCACCTGGGTTGCGTGCCGACCTTCGGCGCGGGCGATTACGGCGGCTGGTTCTGCCCCTGCCACGGCTCGCACTACGACGCCTCCGGCCGCATTCGTAAGGGGCCGGCGCCTCTGAACCTGGTGGTGCCGGAATACGATTATCTGTCCGACACCCGCGTCAAGATCGGCTGAGGACCAAGGGGGAATCATGAGCGATCACGAGAGCACCTACGTCCCGAAGACGGGCGTCGAGAAGTGGCTGGACACCCGGCTGCCGATCATCCGTTTCGGCGCGGACTACATGTCCCTGCCGACGCCGCGGAACCTGAACTACTGGTGGACCTTCGGCGGCATCCTGGCCCTTTGCCTGATGACGCAGATCGTCACCGGCATCGTTCTGGCCATGCACTATACGCCGAACGTCGACCTGGCCTTCGCCTCGGTCGAGCGCATCATGCGCGACGTGAACGGCGGCTGGCTGATCCGTTATGTCCACGCCAACGGCGCGTCGATGTTCTTCATCGCCGTCTATCTGCACATGCTGCGCGGCCTCTACTACGGCTCGTACAAGGCGCCGCGCGAGATGATCTGGATCATCGGCTGCGTGATCTTCTTCCTGATGATCGCCACCGCCTTCCTGGGCTACGTCCTGCCGTGGGGCCAGATGTCGTTCTGGGGCGCTGAGGTCATCACCAACCTGATCGGCGCCATCCCCGTGCTGGGCGAGCCGATCCTGATCTGGCTGCGCGGCGGCCCGGCAATCGACAATGCGACGCTGAACCGCTTCTTCTCGCTGCACTATCTGCTGCCGTTCGCGATCCTGGGCTGCGTCGTGCTGCACCTTTGGGCGCTTCACTCGGCCGGTCAGAACAACCCGGTCGGCATCCTGATCCCGAAGGATCGGGAGAAGAAGGACACGCTGCCCTTCCACCCGTATTTCACGGTCAAGGACGGCTTTGCGATCATCCTGTTCCTGATCCTGTTCGCCATCTTCGTCTTCTATCAGCCGAACGCGCTGGGCCACGCCGACAACTACATCCCGGCCAACCCGCTGCAGACGCCGGCCCACATCGTGCCCGAGTGGTACATGCTGCCCTTCTACGCGATCCTGCGCGCCATCCCGGACAAGTTCGGCGGCGTGGTGGCGATGTTCAGCGCCATCGGCGTGCTGTTCGTCCTACCCTGGCTGGATACGTCCAAGGTGCGCTCGATGCGCTATCGCCCGACGATGCGGACCTTCTTCATCATCTTCCTGGTGGTGGGCGTTGGCCTGGGCTGGTGCGGTGGTCAGCTGCCTGACGCGCCGGTGATCGGGTCGTTCAAGACCTTCACCCTGATCGACGGCGACCTGAACTCCTACCTGTGGCTGACGCGGGTCTTCACCCTCTACTACTTCGTCTTCTTCCTGATCATCATGCCGCTGGTTGGGTTGAAGGAGCAGCCGCTGCCGATCCCGGCGACGATCTCCGAGCCGGTCCTGACCGGCGCCGGCGCCGTCGAGCACAAGGTCTGAAAATCATGACGATTGGAATGAAGACCGTGTCGTTCAAGACGATCATCACCTCGGCCGCGATTGCGCTGGGTCTGTTGAGCGCCGCCGCTCCCGCCATGGCGGCGGGCGCCGCCGCCCATCCGCGCTCGGGCGGGTTCAGCTTCGAAGGGCCGTTCGGCACCTATGACCAGGGCCAGCTGCAACGCGGCTACAAGGTCTATCACGAGGTCTGCGCCGCCTGTCACAGCATGAACCTGATGCACTATCGGAACCTGGGGGACCGTCATGGGCCGTTCTGGAATCCGAAGTACCCGAACCCGAACGACAACCCTGTCGTGAAGGCTCTGGCCAAGGAAAATCAGGTCGGCGACATCGACAGCGAGACCGGCGAGGCGATCCAGCGCGACGCCACGCCGGCCGACAAGTTCCGCGCCCCCTATCCGAACGCTACGGCGGCGGCGGCGGGCAATGGCGGCGCCGCGCCGCCCGACCTTTCGGTCATGGCCAAGGCCCGTCACGACGGCGCGAACTACATCTATTCGCTGCTGTCGGGCTACAAGGCCGCGCCGGCCGGCCTGCAGATCCGCGAGGGTCAGCACTACAACCCCTATATGGCCGGCGACCTGACGCCGTTCTGGACGGGCGACCACAAGGACGTTCCGCCCGGCGGTTTCATCGCCATGCCGCCGCCGCTTCAGAACGGTCAAGTGACCTATGACGACGGCTCGCCGCAGACGGTCGATCAATACGCCAAGGACGTCGCGGCCTTCATCGCCTGGACGTCCGAGCCGAAGATGGTCGAGCGCAAGCAGGCCGGTCTGGGCGTGATGATCTATCTGCTGCTGTTCGCCGGCATCACCTATGTCGCCTACCGCCGCATCTGGAAGGGCGTCGCCCACTAAGGACATCGCCGCCGGATCGAAATCGTAAGCCCGCCAAGGTTCGCCTCGGCGGGCTTTTTCGTTTGCGACGAAAGGTCCGGGACGCAGCATCGACAGGGAGAAGTTCGCCCCCTAGGGTCGCGTATCGTTTCCGGCTGTGGGGCCTTCAGTTCATGCGTCTTGTCTCTTCTTTCGCCGCCGTTCTGTTGGCGAGCGCCGCCTTGTCCGCCTGCGCCACGGCGTCCAATCCCGCTGCGGTTCACACCGTCCCGACTTTCGATGCGGCGCGGATCTCGCAGGACATCAAGACGCTGTCGGACGACAGCTTCGAGGGCAGGGGCATCGCCACGCCGGCCGAGGAAAAGGTCATCCGGTATCTGAGCGAAGGCTACGCCGCCGCCGGGTTCGAGCCGGGCGGCCCGAACGGTCAATGGACGCAGGACGTGATCCTGAACCGCTTCACCCAGTCCAATGTGCGCGCTTCGCTGAAGCTGGGCGACTGGACCCTGCCGATGACCCAAGGGCGCGAGGTCGCCATCTCGACCCGCCGCCCGGCTGAACACGTCAGCCTGAAGGACGCCCCGCTGGTCTTCGTCGGCTATGGCATCAATGCGCCCGAGCGGCAGTGGAACGACTTCAAGGGCCAGGACCTGCGAGGCAAGATCCTGGTCGTGCTGGTCAATGACGCCGACTTCGAGGAGCCAGCGCTGAACACCTTCGGCGGCAAGGCCATGACCTATTACGGCCGCTGGACCTACAAATACGAAGAGGCGGCCAAACAGGGCGCGGCGGGCGTGCTGATCGTGCACGAGACGGCGCCGGCGTCTTACGGCTGGCAGACGGTCGCCAACTCCTGGGGCGTGTCGCAGTTCGACATCCTGCGCCAGAATGCGGCGGCGGAGCGCGTGCCGATGGAGGGCTGGATCCAGCGTGACGTGGCGGTCGACCTGTTCCGTCGCGCGGGTCTGGATTTCGACGCGCTGAAGGTTCAGGCGCGCAGCCGTGACTTCCAGCCGGTCGCCTTGCCCGGCGCATCCTTCTCGACCGAGTTCGACGTGGCCACCAATCAGGTCACCAGCCACAACGTCATCGCCCGCCTGCCGGGCGCGACTCATCCGGACGAGACGATCCTCTATACCGCCCACTGGGATCACATCGGCATGGGCGAGCCGGATGCGACCGGCGACCGCATCTTCAACGGGGCGGTGGACAACGCGTCGGGCACGGCGGGTCTGCTGGAGCTGGCGCGGATGTTCGGTCGCGCGCCGCGCACCGAACGCTCGATCGTGATGATCAGCTTCACCGGCGAGGAAAGCGGCCTGCTGGGCTCGGAATACTATGCGGTGAACCCGGTCTATCCGCTGGCCAAGACGGTGGGCGGGTTCAACATGGACTCCATGAACGTCTATGGCCGCGTCACGGGTCTAGGCGTCACCGGATATGGCCAGTCGGACTTCGACGAACGTCTGGCGGCGGCGATCCAGCCGCAAGGGCGGTCGCTGGTGCCGGACTACGAAAATGCGGCCGGCACCTATTATCGTTCGGACCACTTCCCGCTGGCCAAGCGCGGCGTGCCGATGGCCTACGCCGGCAGCCGGGGCGAATTCCGCGACGAACCGATCGCCGCGCGCGAGGCGGCGCGGTCGGAATACGGCGCCAAACGCTATCACCAGGCGGCGGATGAATGGTCGCCCGACTGGGACTACAGCGGCATGATCGAGGACCTGACCGTCTTCTACGATGTCGGTCGCGCCCTGGCGAACGGTCGCGACTGGCCGCAGTGGAAGTCGGGTTCGGAGTTCGCGCCGGTGCGCGCCACGACCGCGTCCGAACGCCGCTAGTCTTTTCACACATCAAGATGGGGCGGGGAGGAATCTCCGCCCCTTTGCCATTTCGCCTGTCGAGTCAGTTCAATGATCCATCGCCGTTCACCCCTCATCGCCCTTGCGGCGCTTGCGCTCGCCGCCTGCGCGACGACGCCTGTCGCATCGCCGGCGCCCAAGCTGGACGCCTTCGCCGTCGCCTCGGCCGCGACGCCTCAGTTCAGCGCCCAGCGCCTGTCGGACCACATCAAATATCTGGCGTCGGACGAGTTAGAGGGACGGTTTCCCGGCCTGATCGGCGAACGGCTGACCCTGGCCTATCTGCAAGCGCAGTATGAGGCGATGGGGCTGGAGCCGGGCGGGCGCGACGGATCATGGCTGCAGCCTGTCGATCTGGTGCGGTTTACGCCGGAGCGGGCGCCGACGGCGTCCTGGACCGGGGCGGACGGCATGGCGCATCCGCTGGTCTCGGGGACGGACATCACCCTGCGGGCCGGGTCGGCGGAACCGATCGTGACGGCCGAGGCGCCGCTGGTTTTCGCCGGTTACGGCATTTCGGCTCCGCAATGGGACGACTATGGCAGCGCCGACCTGACCGGCAAGGTGGTGATCGTGCTGCGTGGGCAGCCGGACAGCATGGGCGCCGACCCCAACTTCTACGGTTCAGGGACGCACAAGACGCAGGAAGCCTTGAGACGTGGGGCCGTCGGCGTCATCAGCCTTCAGGATGTCGATGGCCGTTGGCGGCGTGCGGTCGCCGGGGCGACACGGCCGCAGATGACGGTGAAAGGGGCCAAGGACGCCCGGTTCACCGGTTCGATCAATATGGAGACGGGAGCGGCCATCGGCGGGGAACCGCTGAGCGCCGCACTGGCGCGCGCCAAGACGACGGGTCTGGGCGGGGTGATCGATCTGAACGCGCGGCTCAGCGTCGATATCGCCGAGACGACCGAAGTCATCCACTCCAACAACCTGCTGGCCAAGATTCCCGGCACCGAGCGGCCTGACGAATACGTCTTCTATTCCGCCCACTGGGATCACGTCGGCAAGGCCCGGACGCCGAACGCCGAGGGCGACGACATCTTCAACGGCGCCTGGGACAATGCGTCGGGGACGGCCGGTCTGATCGAGATGGCGCGGGCGTTCAAGGCTGGACCGGCGCCGAAGCGCACCGTGGTCTTCCTGCACGTCACGGCCGAGGAGCAGGGGCTGCTGGGGTCGGAGGCCTATGCCGCCGATCCGGTCTATCCGCTGGCCAAGACGGCGGCGGACATCAACATCGACATGCTGCCCTTCACGCCAGCGACGCGCGACGTGGCGTTGTTCGGCGTGGGCAAGTCCGAGTTGGAGGATATCCTGGGCCGGTTTGCGGCCGTGCAGGGGCGGGTGGTGACGGGCGACGGCTATCCGGAGGAAGGCTTCTACTACCGCTCCGACCACTTCAACTTCGCGGCCGGCGGGGTGCCGGCCCTGATGCCGTGGACGGGCCGTGATTTCGTCGAGGGCGGGATCGAGGCGGGCAAGCCCTATTACGAGGGCGCGATGGCCAAATATTATCACAAGCTGACCGACGAATGGCGGGCCGACTATGATTTCACGGCCGCCTTGCAGAACCTGGACCTGCTGTATCGGCTGGGGCTGACGGTGGCCGACAGCGAGAGCTGGCCTGCGTGGAAGCCGACGGCCGAGTTCAACGCCATCCGCGACCGCACGGCCGATCAGAGGCGCTAGGCCTCAGGCCGCGCCGAACGGATAGGGACTGACGGACTTGGACCAGTCGTCGACCGCCAGGGGGCGGTCGATGGGGCCGGCGGCCCGTTCGGCGCAGGGGTGACGGTGACAAAGGCGGCAGGCCGGGCCGATGGGCGTGACCTCGGGGTTCTGCAGGTCGATGCCGTGGGCGTAGGCCAGGCGATGCGCATGACGCAGTTCGCAGCCCAGGCCGACGGCCAGGTCGTGCCGCTCGCCATAGCCGTCGTGGCCTTGCCGCTCGACCGTGCGGGCGAAGGTGAACCAGCGGCCGCCATCTGGAGTCTCGATGATCTGGGTGACGATGCGGCCCGGCGTGCGGAAGGCCGAATGCAGCCGCCAGCGCGGGCAGGCGCCGCCGAAACGCGAGAAGGGAAAGGCGCCCGCCGCATAGCGCTTGGAGATGTTGCCCGCCTGATCGACACGCATCAGGAAGAAGGGCACGCCGCGCGCGGTGGGGCGCGACAGGGTGGTCAGGCGGTGCGCGGCCTGTTCGTAGCTGACGCCGAACCGGGCCTGGAGCCGAGCCAGGTCGTAGCCGGTGTCTTCCGCCGCCCGCTGGAAGTTGGCGTAGGGCATCAGGATCGCGGCGGCGAGGGTGTTGGTCAGGGCGACCTTCAGCAGCGATCGCGTGGGCGCGTCCGGGGCGTTCGCGGCCTCCGCCAGCGCGTTGAGCGCCGGCCCCTGCTCGGCCAGGGCCAGTTGATAGGCGATGGCGAAGGCGCGCGAGGACGGCCCCAGGGTTTCCGACAGCAACAGCCGGCGGCGGTGCAGGTCGTAGCGGCGGGTCCATTCCACCATGACCTCGGCCGGTAGGGTTCGGACGCCGAGGTCGTGTTTGGCCGCCAGCCGATGACGGGCGGCGGGTTCGAAGCCGTCGGCGTGGGCGGGCGCCTCGGCGGACAGGGCGTCGGTCAGCGCCTCGCCCATCTGGTCCAGTTCGGGGAAATGGTTGCCGCGCGACTGGATATATTCGCGCACCCATTCGGCGGGACTGGTCTCGATCAGGCTTTCGCCTGTCTCGGCGGCGGCGCGTGCGCGCGTGCGGCCGTCGTCGAAGGCCTGATACAGGCGCAGCAGGGCGTCGGCGACGCCGGGCGCCTCTTCCAACAGTTGCACCAGTTCATGCCGGGGCGCGGACAGACCCTTGAACAGCGGGTCGGTCAGGATTTCCGTGAGACGCGCCTCATCCGCTGCGCCACCCTGATTCAGCGCGCGTAAATCGACATCATAGGTGTCCGCCAATCGCAGCAGGAGCTGGGCGGACACCGGGCGCTGGTTGCGCTCTATGTGGTTGAGATAGCTTGGAGAAACGTCCAGGTCGGCGGCCATGGCGGTCTGGGTCAGGCCCAGATCGCGCCGCAGCCGCTTAAGCCGGGCGCCCAGAAACAGCTTGCGATCAGCGGTGGCGTTCATCGTCGCATGATGTCACAACATGACTAACTAGGCAAAGTCATAGTGTGACAAGATGACTTTGTTTGCGATGTTCGACCTGTATCAGTTTTGACCGGCGCGTGTTCTTGTCTCCGAGACGGCGGCTGCGGCCGCGCCCTTCAGAGACCGAGTTCGACCATGACCACCTTCGCCGATCTGGTGCCTTCGCCCGCCGGCCGTTTCGACGGCATCGAGCGCCCCTACACCCCTGAAGACGTCCTGCGCCTGCGCGGCTCGGTGCCGATCACCCATACGCTGGCCGAGCGTGGGGCCAACCGGTTGTGGCAGTTGTTGCACGACGAGCCCTTCATCAACGCGCTGGGCGCCGTCACCGGAAACCAGGCCATGCAGATGGTCCGCGCGGGTCTGAAGGCCATCTACCTGTCGGGCTGGCAGGTCGCGGCCGACGCCAATACGGCCGGCGCCATGTACCCCGACCAGTCGCTGTACCCGGCCAACGCCGCGCCGGAACTGTGCCGCCGCATCAACCGCACCCTGCAACGCGCCGATCAGATCGAGCATGCCGAGGGCGGCGCCAAGCGTGACTGGTTCGTTCCCATCGTCGCCGACGCGGAAGCCGGTTTCGGCGGGCCGCTGAACAGCTTCGAGATCATGAAGGCCTTCATCGAGGCGGGCGCGGCCGGCGTTCACTTCGAGGACCAGTTGGCGTCCGAGAAGAAGTGCGGTCACCTGGGCGGCAAGGTTCTGATCCCGACCCAGGCGCATGAGCGCAATCTGGTCGCCGCGCGTCTGGCCGCCGACGTCATGGGCACGCCGACCATCACGGTCGCGCGCACGGACGCCGAAAGCGCCCAGCTGATCACTTCGGACATCGACGAGCGGGACCAGCCCTTCATCGATCGCGACAACCGCACGCCTGAGGGCTTCTTCCGCCTGAAGGAAGGCACGGGTCTGGACCACTGCATCGCGCGCGGTCTGTCCTACGCCAATATCGCCGATCTGCTGTGGTGGGAGACCAGCCATCCGGATCTGGACGACGCCAAGAAGTTTGCGGAAGCCGTCCAGAAGGCTCATCCGGGCAAGCTGATGGCCTACAACTGCTCGCCGTCCTTCAACTGGAAGGCCAAGCTGGACGACGCCACCATCGCCAAGTTCCAGCGCGAGCTGGGGGCCATGGGCTACAAGTTCCAGTTCGTGACCCTGGCCGGCTTCCACAGCCTGAACAACTCGATGTTCGAGCTGGCGGACGGTTATCGCGATCGCGGCATGGCGGCCTATTCCGAGCTGCAACAGCGCGAGTTCGCCAACGAGGCCATTGGCTACACCGCAACACGTCACCAGCGCGAAGTCGGCACCGGCTATTTCGACCAGGTCGCCACGGTCATCTCCAACGGCACGTCTTCGACGACGGCGCTGAAGGACTCGACCGAGACCGCCCAGTTCACCCACGCGGCTTAACCCGGAAAGGAACCCGCAAATGGAACCGCTGACCCGAACCGAAGCCATTATCGACTTCTGCCTGGCGCCCCTGGCGCTCGACAGCGGCACGGAGGCCGAACGTGAGGTGCGTCGTCGTCTGACGCACGTGCTGAGGACCTATCAATCCAAGACCGCCACGCCCGTCGCCGTGAACTTCTCGTCCATGCCGTCACAGGTCATCAACGAAGCGGCGCACGGTTACGAATAGGCCGGTCACCCACGAAAAAGGCCCGCTCCGATCGCTCGGAGCGGGCCTTGCTCTGTTCGAAGTGTCGCTTAGCGCGACGGCGTCGTGTTCAGCGATTGGGTGGTCGCAACCGCCGGGTTCGGAACAGGCGTCGCTTGCGGGACGGTGACGGAGATAGGCGTGCGCGCCGGCGCGGCCCCGGTTTCCTGAGGGTCGCCGACGACGATGGTGGTGATCTGCGTCGCCTCGGTGGTGCAGGTCGCCAGGTCGCGGGTGATGTGACGGCCCAGGCAGAAGATGTCCTCGTAGCTGGGGCGCGAGGCGGCCAGGCACTGGAACAGCATCAGCTTGGACATATCCATGCAGAACTCGCTGTTCGGCTCGTGCGTCAGAGCCTCGGTGTTGACCCGCGCCTCCTCGCCGCCGGAGCCCAGGGCGCCCAGCGCCGCGATGGCCAGCGAGCGCACGACGGCGGGGGTGTAAGGCGGGCCCTTTCGCGACGGCTCCAATCCCAAACCCGTGCCGCTGTTGGCGGCGGCGAACAGGCGGCTCGATTCCTCTGGCGACGGCAACATCTTCACGGCCGACAGGGTCTTTGCGCTTTCCAGCCGCACTTCACGGTTCGGAATGGGCGTGATGGCCCATTGGCGGCGCGGATCGCTGCGGCCCTGGATGGTGTAGGCGTCCTGCTCGATCGCCTCGGCGATGGCGCGCATGGCGATGGCGTCCTTGCCGACCGTCGCCGAGATCAGGCCGGCGGCGGCATCGGCGCCGGGGAGGGTGGCGGCATAGGCCGGGTCGGCGACGATCTGGGCCACCATACGCTGACGCTGGGCCGGGTCGATCGCATACTGCTGCACGCCGGCGACGAACTCGGGCGATTGCAGGGCGATGATGGCGCCGTAAGCGATCAGGCCGCGCGACAGCTGGTCGGCGTCATAGGCCGAACCCTTGCGAAGAGCGGCCTGGATCGATTCCGCATCGGGGAAGCCGCCCGGCTGGATTGTCTGGGCTTCGCGCAAGTAAGCGACGTAGATCGCGGCGGCGTCCGCAACGCCCTGGTTGAGGGACACGGGGGGCGGCTTGCGGGCAGCCAGTTCGGCCGCCAGACGCTGGGCTTCCAGCTCGGCCTTCGAGGGCCCGCTCTCGCAGCTGGCGAGCAGGACAGCGGCGGCGAGGGCGGCGGCCGACAGACCGCGGCTCAGTAGGGCCGTTTTCATGGAGACTTCCTCAGGCGAATACGCGCGCAAAAAGCGCCAATACTGTTGGCGCTTATAAGGCGGGCCTTATGGTTATCCGAAGGTTAATCGAACAGTTTCGATACCGATTCTTCGTTCGCGATCCGTCGGATAGCCTCTCCGACCAGCGGAGCCACGGAAACCGCTCGGATTTTCGGGCAGTTCAAAACTTCGTGGGGTTGTTCGATGGAGTTGGTGATCACCAGCTCCTTCAGCGGGCCGTCGGTGATGCGCTGGACGGCGGGGCCGGACAGGACGCCGTGGCTGATATAGGCCGAGACCTCGGTCGCGCCCTGATCGATCAGGGCCTTGGCGGCGTTGACCAGGGTGCCGCCCGAATCGACGATGTCGTCGAACAGGATGCAGCGGCGGCCCTGAACGTCGCCGATGATGTTCATGACCTCGCTCTCGCCCGCCTTGGGCCGGCGCTTGTCGACGATGGCCAGGTCGGCGTCCAGGCGGCTGGCCAGCGAACGGGCGCGCACAACGCCGCCGACGTCGGGCGAGACGACCATCAGGTCGTCGCCGCGGGCGTAGTTTTCCTTGATGTCCTGCGCCAGCACGGGGGTCGCGACCAGATTGTCGGTCGGAATGTCGAAGAAACCCTGGATCTGACCGGCGTGCAGATCCATCGTCAGGACACGGTCGGCGCCGGCGCGGGTGATCAGATTGGCGACCAGCTTGGCCGAGATCGGCGTGCGGCCGCCGGTCTTACGATCCTGACGCGCATAGCCGAAATAGGGGATGACGGCCGTGATCCGTTTCGCCGAGGCCCGCACCAGGGCGTCGGTGATGATCAGCAGCTCCATCAGGTTGTCGTTGGCCGGATAGGAGGTCGACTGCAGGATGAAGACGTCCTCGCCGCGGACGTTTTCCTCGATGATGGCGAAGACCTCGTTGTCGGCGAACCGCTTGACCTGGGCCTTGGTCAGGGGCGCATCCAGGTGGTCGGCGATCGCCTGGGACAGTGCGCGGTTGGAGTTGCCTGAGAGCAGCTTCATCGGCCGGTCATCCTTTCGCCGTCATCCGCCCCCATGAACGGCGGTCGGTTGGCGCGCTCTTTACCAGTGGAGCCGGGCAGGGCAAGTCGTATGCTGAGTTTTCCTCGGCATGGCGCGGCTCGGTTGCGGGTGCTAGAGGTCGCCGCGTTGGTTTCCGGGGAACGGCTTCAGGGCCGTCCTTCACACGTCATGGGGTCGTCCTTGTCCGCTTCTAAGTTCCGTTCCGGCATGGTGCTGATGGCCGCGGCGCTCGCCGCAGTGACGATTTCAGGCTGCGCGGGCAAGAACCGCCCCAAGCTGGCCTATGAGGAACGCCCGGTCGAGGCGCTGTACAACACCGGCTATGATCGGCTGCAGCAGCGTCGCTGGTCCGACGCCGTCGATTATTTCCAGGAAGTCGAACGCCAGCATCCCTATTCGGACTGGGCGCGTCGTTCGATCCTGATGCAGATCTACGCCTACTATCAGAACAACGCCTATGCCGACGCCATCGCGGCGGCCGACCGGTTCATCCAGCTGTTCCCCGGCAATCCGTCGGCATCCTATGCCTTCTACATGAAGGCGGTCTGCAACTTCGAGCAGATCACCGACGTGGGGCGCGATCAGGGTTACGCCACCGCCGCCCTGGCGGGTCTGAAGGATGTCTCGCGCCGCTATCCGGGCACGCCTTATGCGTCGGACGCCGCCGTCAAGATCGACATGGTCAACGACCAGCTGGCCGGCAAGGAAATGAACATCGGCCGCTACTATCAGCGCGCCAACCAGCCGCTGGCGGCCCTGAACCGCTACAAGGCGGTGATCGCCAACCCGGACTTCCAGCGCACCTCTCACACGCCCGAAGCCCTGTATCGTCTGGTCGAGGTCAACCTTCAGCTGGGTCTGAAGGAAGAGGCGACGCGCAACGGCGCCGTGCTGGGTTACAACTATCCGGGCAGTCCCTGGTACGCCGAGGCCTATGCGCTGCTGACCGAAAATGGTCAGACGCCGGACAAGGCGCCCGAGGGCAAGCGCGAAAGCTGGCTCCAGCGGATCATTCCGGGCTGATCACGCGACGGCTTGTGCAATCCGGCGGGGATCGGGATTCTGTCGGTCATGATTCGTTCCGCCGGCGCCTGACGCGATGCTGACCGCCCTTTCAATTCGTGACGTCGTCCTGGTGGACGTGCTCGATCTTGAGGTCGAGAACGGCTTGACCGTGCTGACCGGCGAAACCGGGGCCGGCAAGTCGATCATCCTGGACGCGCTCGGTTTGGCGCTCGGCGGGCGCGGCGACGCTGGCCTGGTGCGCAATGGCGCCAAACAGGCTGTGGCCACCGCCGTCTTCTCCGCCCCCGACGATCCCGATCTGCTGGCCCTGATCGCCGACAAGGGGTTCGACGTGCAGCCGGGGGAAGATCTGATCCTTCGCCGCGTCTTGGGCGCCGACGGTCGCAGCCGGGCCTATGTCAATGATCAGCCGGCCGGTGTGACGGCCGTGCGCGAAATCGGCGCGGCCTTGGTCGAGGTGCACGGACAGCATGAGACGGTGGGCCTGCTGGACTGGCGAACGCACCGCGCTTCGCTGGATGCCTATGGCGGACTGCAGCCGCAGTTGTCGGCGGTCGCGTCGGCCTCCGCCAAGCTCAAGGCCGCCGAGGCGAAGCTGGCCGAGCTGAAGGCGCAGGCGGCGGACGCCAATGCGCGGCGTGAAGAGATCAGCCTGAACCTCTCGGAACTGGATGCGCTGGATCCGCGCGCTGACGAAGAGACGGAACTGGCAGGCGAACGCGCCCTGCTGGGGGCCGCCGAAAAGGCCATCGCGGATTTGGGCGACGCGCGCACCCAACTAGGCGGCGACAAGCTGAGCCAGAAGCTGGGCGCAGCGTTGAGGGCCGTCGAACATGCGCGCCAGAGGGCAGGGCAAGCGGGGGCCGAGGGCGATCATCCGGTCATCATCAAACTGTCGGCCGCCGTGGAGGCGATCGACCGCACCATGGTCGAGGCGGCGGAAGCCCTCGCCGCCGTGGACGCCGCCGCCGACGCCTTCGACTATGAGCCAGGCCGTCTGGACAAGGCCGAGGAGCGTCTGTTCGCCTTGCGCGCCGCCGCCCGCAAGCTGCACACCACGGTCGACGCCCTGCCGACTCTGCGCATTCGCCTGCGCGAGCAGCTGCGGCTGATCGAGGATGGCGAGGAGGCGCTGACCAATGCCGGGCGCGAGGCGGCCGAGGCGGCGGAAGCCTATGATCTGGCCGCCACCTTCCTGACCTCGGCGCGGGAAGCCGCCGCCGAGCGTCTGACCGCCGCCGTCATGGGAGAACTGGGCCCGCTGAAGTTGGAGCGCGCGCGGTTCCGCGTCGCGCTGGAGCCGATCGAGGGCCGACGCGGGCCGGACGGCGTCGAGACGGTGCGCTTCCAGATCGCGACCAACGCCGGAACCGACTTCGGCCCGCTGGACGCCATCGCCTCGGGCGGCGAGCTGGCGCGTTTCGCCCTGGCGATGAAGGCCGCGCTCGCGAGCCGCGAGGACATGCGTCAGCCCGTGATGATCTTCGACGAGGTGGATCAGGGCGTCGGCGGCGCGGTGGCCGAGGCTGTGGGGTCGCGCCTGAAACGCCTTTCGAACGGCGCCCAGGTCCTGGTCGTGACCCACAGCCCCCAGGTCGCCGCGCGCGGCCATGCCCACTGGAAGGTGATGAAAGCCGACCGCGACGGCCTGACGACCACCACCACCGTGGTCGCCCTGGACGACCAGCGCCGTCAGGAAGAGATCGCGCGCATGCTGTCGGGAGCGGAAATCACCGACGAGGCGCGGGCGGCGGCGCGGGCTTTGATCGGATAAGACAAAACCCCCGGAGCGCATGCTCCGGGGGCCTTTAAAATCCACTCAGGATCAGTTGGGCTTGGCGCCGGCGTTGGCCGAGCCGTTTGCGCTGGCGCCGGCCGACAGCGCAAGGCCGCTGCGTGAGGCGGAAGCCGAACCGTTGGCCGAGCCCGAGGTCGCCGCATCGCCGCGCGAGGTCGAGGCGGAGCTGGATGCGTCGCCCGAAGCCGAGCCGGAGACCGAGGCGGAGTTCACGGTCGATACGGCGCCTTGAGCCAGACCGGACGCGCGATCCCGTGCGGCGCCGGCGGTGGTTTGCGCCGTGCCGACCGTCGTCGCCGCCGTCGAGGCTGCGGCGTCTCGCGTGCGGGCCGCCGTGGCCTCAGCGCGGGCGCGGGCCTGTTGAGCGCGGCGTTCGGCGCGGGTCAGGGTGGATGTCGCGCGGTCAGTGACCCGCGAGCTGTCCAGCGAGCCGCCCAGGTTTCCGGTCAACGAGCCGGCGCCCGTCGCGCCGCCGGTCAGGCCGCCGACCTGGCCGCCAAGGCTGCCGCCGAGATTGCCGCCCAGACCGCCCGAGCCGCCCAGGATCTGAGCCTGCGAGGCGCCGGCCAGCATCAGGCCGAAGGCGACGGTCGCGGTCATCAGGGTCTTTTTCATCGTCGTATCTCCTGTTGTTCCGGGCTTTGATCGCCCTCACAGGGTCCAACGACGGCGTCGGTCAGTTTCATCCCGGAAGACGAATCTTTTTTACGACGCCAGTCGACCGCGCGCGCCGACAGCAGCCGGCGGGGTGCGCAGGGAGAGGCCCACAACCCCTTGGCCATAGACGGCGTCGCGGCCGGATGCGCCGGCGTCGACCGCGGTCAAACCCTGGCGGCCGGACTTGCCAATCAGGCCGGCGACCAGCGGCGCGGCGAAGGAGGTGCCACGCACCGAAACGAAACTGCCGGCGCGTCCGGCGGCCGCCATGTCGGCGCCCGGCGCGGCGTAATCGACCTGATCTCCGCGCCCCGCTTCGGAAAGGACGCGGCCCTGGGCGTTGACGGCGGTGACGCCGACGACCTGCGGATAGGCGGCGGGGTAGAGGGGCGGGGCGGCGGGGCCGTCGTTTCCGACCGCAGCGACCAGGATGACGCCGCGCCGCTGCGCCGCCGACACCGCGCGTTCGATCAGAGCGTTGCGCGGCCCGACCAGACTGATGTTCACGACGGCGACGTGACGCTCGACCATCCAGGCCAGGGCCGAGGCCAAGGCTGTCGCCGACCCGCCGGCCGCGCGACCGCCGTAGATGTCTGCCACCAAAAGCGCCGCGCCGGGATCGCCGCCCATGAAGACCCCCGCATCCCCTACCATCAGCGATGCGACCGCTGTGCCGTGCGCACCCATCTGCGGCGGGCCAGAAAAGCCGCGTTGTTCGATGGCCGATCCGGCGAGGGCCGGGTGGGTCGCTTCGACGCCTGTGTCGATCAATCCGAGGCGGGCGCCCGGCGCAGCGCCGTTCGTTTGTGGAGAGGCGGGCGGCGCAAGAGGGGCGGCCGTCATTCCGGCAGGAGAGGCGACGTGGTTGAAGGTGATCTCCGCGCCGGGAGCCATTTCGCGAAGCCGTCGCACCGCGCGATCCAGGGTCAGGCGACGCGGGGGCGCCAAGACCACGATCGACAGGTCAAGCGCGTCAAGACGCTCTTCACGCAGAACGGTGAAGCCCGCAGCCAGAGCCTGGTCCCGCGCGTCCTGCGGCAGGTCAACCGCCACGAGCTCGCCCTTCACCACGGGCCAGCCGTCGGGATCCGTCTGCAGCGCGCCGCGCGAGCCTCGAACCAGATCGGTCAGGCGGGCAGGCGCCCTGAGCGCATCCTCGACGGTATCGCGCGCCAGACCTTCAAGCGTTCCCCTTTGCGGAATGCGATCGGTCAGGCCTGAAGGCAGCGACGGAAGGGAGGACGGCAGGCCGATCTGCGCCATGGCCGGCGAGGCGACCGCGCAAGCCACAAGCGTCGCCGCCATCCATCCGATCGTCAGCCGGTTCAAAATCACCCGATCCGCTCCTTGCGCCGTCTTGCATCGTCAGGCGATCCATTCGCCTATGCCCATTCGCTTGTGACAAGGGATGAAACGCGCCACGCCGCGCGTTTCATCCCTCATGGCAGAGGAACACGCGTGGACGAATTTCAGACGGAGTTGGTGGCGATGCTTCCGCGCCTTCGCCGGTTCGCGCGCGTTCTGCGGCCCCAGGACGCCGACGCTCAGGATCTGGTGCAACACACGGTCGAGCGCGCCCTGGCCTCTCGAAAGGGGTTCAGGGCGGGCACGCGGCTGGACAGTTGGGCGTTCACGATCATGAGACGGATCGCCATAGACGACGGTCGAAAGGCCCAGCGGTGGTCGCGTGTCGTCTCGCCCGAGGACGACGCCACGCCGCAGGCGCCCGATCCGGCCCAGGCCGGCGAGGGGTTGCGCACCGACGCCTTGGCCGCGCGCGACGCGATCCACGCCCTGCCGGACGATCAGCGTCAGGCCGTGGCCCTGGTCCTGATCGAGGGACTGTCCTACGCCGAGGCGGCGCAGGTTCTGGGCGTGCCCGCCGGCACCTTGACCAGCCGACTGGTGCGGGGCCGCCAGACCCTGATCGAAGTTCTCGCCGCCCAAGGAATAACCGGATGACGCGCTACGACGACGAAACCCTGATGCGGCGGATCGACGGCGAAATGCCGGTCGCCGAGCGCGATCGGATCGATGCGGCGGCTGCAAGCGACGCCGATCTGGCGGCTCGGCTGGCGGCGCTGCGGACGACCGGCGCCGCTGCGCGCGCGGCCTTCCCGATCCAGAGCGATGCGCGCGATGCGGATCTGGCCCGGCTCATCATGGCGTCGGGCGCCGCGCCGACGAAAAGCGCAGGCTGGAAGCTCTGGCTCGGCCAAGCGTTTGCGCCCCGGTCGGCCGTCATCTGGGGCGGTCTGGCGACGGCGGCCTTCGTCGCCGGCCTGCTGATCGCGCCGTCGCTGAACGGGGCGACCGGGTTCGCCCTGACCAGCGACGGCGCCGTGGCGGACGCAGGGCTGGTTCGGGTGCTGGACACAGGCCTGGCGGCCGACGGGGCCGACGCCCAGGGGCGGGCGGTCGGAATGACGTTCCGCAACGCGGAAGGAAACTGGTGTCGGACCTTCTCCGCCACGCAGGACCGAGTCGGGGGACTGGTCTGTCGTCAAGGCGATGACTGGCGGCTGCAGGCCTTGGCGCCGGTTGGGGCTCCGGGGGGTGAAATCCGCACGGCCTCTAGCGACACGCCAGCTGGCGTGCTTGCGGCTGTCGATACGACCATCGCCGGGGACGCTGCGGATACCGCCGTCGAACGGCGCGCGCGCGACGACGGTTGGCGTTAGGCGCCCAGGATCCAGCCTTCTTCCTGTTCGACCTGGGCGATCAACTCGGGCGAGGCGTCCTTGGGCGGGGCGAACGCCTTGGCCAGGTCGCCGGCCTCGTCCATCCGGGCGAGCGCCTCGGCCGTGGAGCGGACCTGAGCCTGGTCCTTGAACTCACCGGGTTGAGGCTTGGTCTCGTGCATCGACGGCCAGACCTCGACAACCAGGGCCGACAAGGGTTCCACGTCATCAGGCGTCAGCGCGCGCCAGCCGGTGCCGAAGGGCCAGACGGCGCCTGACGGGCCCAGGCTTTCCAGCAGCCGCCGCACAGCCGGGATGCCAACCAGGGTCTGGCCGCCCACGGCGCCGGCGCCGTGCATCTGCCACACGCTCTTGGGCTGGAGCCGGCCCTTGCGAGCCGCGTTTTCGGTGGCGCGGAACTCGGGGATGTCGGCGCCGGAGCCTGCGGGCGGCTTGGTCGTGGTCAACCAGCGCTGGGCCTGTTTGGCGGGCGCGCCCCACAGAGGCCAGGCCTCGTCGGTCATCAGCCGGTTCATCTTGGCCGCGACCTGATAGCGGTTGTTGGTGTTGTCGGCCTTGTCCACGACGTTGGAAGCGATGAACTTCCACATCAGCTGCCACGGGGCCTGCCCCGCCGTTCCCTCCAGCTTCAGGCGCGCAGCCGTGCCGGCGGGATAGCCGAAGTTGAAGTCCAGCCCGACCAGCACCCGGTCGCCGCGCTTTCTGTGGTCCGCCAGGATCGAGGCCAGCAGGGCTTCGCCCTCGGCCCGGGTCGCGACATTGTGCGTCTCGGTGTAGAGGCGGAAACGCACGTCGCGTTTGGCCACGCCGATCCACAGCGAGGTGTCGCCGAGCTTCTTGGTTTCGGCGGCGGTCCAGTCGGCGACGATATAGGCGTCGAAAAGGCGGGCCAAGGCGGCCTCCCTGATAAAGGCGTGTCGGTTAGGAGTGAGCCGGGCTTCTAACGCCGCATCGCGGCGACTGAAAGGCCCATGCGGCGCCTCAGCCCTTCAGCAGGGCCTCCAGATGCGACAGCCAGCGGCGACCGAGACGAAGCGCTTCCCCCGGCGAGCCGGTCTGGACGGGCAGGGCGGCGTCCCACAGGGCCAGCTCGAACTCCGGGTGGCGGGCGTCGGCGAACATCAGCCGCAGCACGACCTGTTCGGCGTCGGGGGCCAGCACGTCCAGCGACTTGCGCGCCTCGCCCCGGCGGATGCGGGCGACGACGTGGCCGTCGACGATGATTTCGCCCCCCTCGACCTCATCGAAGGCATAGACCAGGCCGTGGGCGCCGTTGGCCCACAGCACGACGACCTGTTCGACGTCGAAGTTCAGGGCGCAGGCGCGACCTTCGCCCGGCGACAAGGCCTCGACCTCTGGCGCGGCGCCCAGGGTCTTGAGCATGGCGCGGTGCAGGCGGCGCGGCGGCTCCATCCACCACGACAGCGCCAGGGCCAAGGTCGTCAGCAGGGCCGCCGCGAGGGCGATCAGCAACACCACCCGCAAGACGTCGGCCATAGTCGTCAGACCTCCAGATCGAGCTCGACCACCACGGGGACGTGGTCGCTGGGTTTTTCCATGTCCCGGGCGTCGCGATGGGTCTCGATCCCCCGGAACCGGTCGGCGGCCTGGGGTGACAGCAGGGCGAAGTCGATGCGTATTCCGTGATCACGCTGCCAGGCGCCGGCCTGATAGTCCCAAAACGTGTAGGCGCCAGCGGGTTCGCCGCCGATCTCGTGCGCGTCGGCCAGACCCAGGTTCTTCAGGGCGCGAAAAGCCTGGCGGCTCTGGGGCTGGAACAGGGCGTCGTCGGTCCAGGCGGCCGGGTTCTTGGCGTCCTCGGCCTCGGGGATGACGTTGTAGTCGCCGCACAGGGCCAGCGGCTCCTCAAACGCCAGCAGGTCTCTCGCGTGGCGGTTCAGGCGATCGAACCAGGCCAGCTTGTAGTCGAACTTCTCGGTTCCGATCGGATTGCCGTTCGGCAGATAGAGGGCGCCCACGCGAATGGGCCGGGGCGCCTCGACCAGCGCCTCGATATAGCGCGCCTGTTCGTCAGTCTCGTCGCCAGGCAGGCCGCGTCGGATGTCGGACAGCGGGTATTTCGACAGCAGGGCGACGCCGTTGTAGCTCTTCTGCCCGTGGGTCTCGACATTGTAGCCCAGGCTCTCGAAGGCCTCGCGCGGGAATTTCTCGTCCACGCATTTGATCTCCTGGAAACAGGCGACGTCGGGGGCGGCCTGCTCCAACCACGCCAGCACGGTGGGCAGGCGGGCGTTGACGGAGTTCACGTTCCAGGTGGCGATGCGCATGACTGCGACGCTAGGCTGCGTCTCGGTTTTGGAAAAGAGGGCGCAAAAGAAAAGGGCCGCCGGATCGCTCCGACGGCCCTTCGATCAGTCGATTGATCGGCTTACGGACGACCGCCGGCGGGCGCCGCAGCAGCGGCCGGAGCCGTCGTCAGCTTGCAGCCGCCGCCGATCTGCTGGGCGGTGGCGCAAGGGTAGATTTGCTGAACGACGTTTTCGGCGTTCAAGCGAGCGATGACGCCATCGGCGCCGTCGCACTTAGCCTCATAGAAGACGCCGTTGGCGTTCTGACCCATCAGGCGGGCTTCGGTGACGTTGCAGGACGCCGCTTCCGAACCGGCCAGAAGCGTCTTCACGAAGGCGGCGTTTTCTGCGGTCGTGGTGAACTCGCAGGTGCCGTTTTCGGCTACGATCTGAATGCAGGGTGTTTTCGTCCAAGTCGCGGCCTGCTGCTTGATCCAGTAGCCGGGACCGTCCGAGCAGCCCACCTCATAAACGACTGCGCCGTCGTTGGACTGCCCGCGCAGTTTCGCCTGATCAACGGTGCAAGCGACGCCGGCGTCCTTCGCATACTGGCGCAGGAACTTCTGGATGTCGGTGTTGGCCGCCAGCGTGCATTGGGCAGGCGATGCGGTCGGGTCGGCGGCGCGCGCCACCTCGGCGGAATGCGCCAGAATGATGCAGCTGCTCGCTTCGGGCGGGGTCTTGGTTTCGACGATGTAGCCCGGCGCGGTTCCGCAGGCGACTTCATAGACCGTTGTATCGGACGCGGTCTTGCCCAGCAACTTGGCTTCGCTGACCTGACAGCCCGTGGTCGTCAGAGCCATCTGCGCCTGAGCGGCGGCGAGAATTTGCTCGGGCGTCGGGGGCGCAGGCGCACGTTCGCGACGTGGACGGGCAGAGGTTCGCGAGCCGCTGCTCTGCCTTACGGCAGACTCGTTGTCGGCGCTCTGCGGAATTTGCTGTTGCTGTTGCGGTTGCTGTCGCTCCTGATCCTGCGCCGTGGCGGGCGCGACGGCGAAGGCGCTGAACACAAGCGCCGCAAAGGCGGCGGCGAGGCGGGACTTCATGGAAACACCTTGGGTTTCTGAATGCATGGCCGCTTCGTGGCGGTGTATTTAGGCGGGGTCAAGGCGGGTGTGGACGGCGGCGAGGCACACAGGCTAAGTATCTGCGCGTTTCGATTGGAGACTGACTTGGCTGATGGAACGGTGCCGACGACGGCCGCGAAGGATGGGCGGGGCCTGACCTATCCGTTCGACGCCGTGCCCGGCGCGGGCGAGGCGATCGAGGTCGCGCCCGGCGTGCTGTGGCTGAGGTTCGCCCTCCCGTTTCAGCTGGACCATGTGAATGTCTATGCGATCCGGGACGGTGACGGTTGGGTCGTCGTCGATACGGGTTTGAAGACATCGGCGACCGTCGCTGCGTGGGAAACAGCGCTGGATGGCGCGCTGGGCGGCAGGCCCGTGACGCGATTGATCTGCACCCATATGCATCCCGATCACATCGGACTCGCGGGCTGGCTTTGCGAGCGGTCGGGCGCGCCGCTGCTGATGTCGCGACTGGAGTATGTGACGGCGCGGATGCTGATGGCCGAGGAGGCGGGTGATGCGCCGGCGGACGGCGAGCGCCACTATCGTGCGACGGGGTGGAACGATGAGCAGATCGCGCGCTGGCGGGCCGACTACGGCGGGTTCGGCAAAGGCGTGGCGACAATGCCGCGCAGCTATCTGCGATTGTCCCACGGCGACAGCGTTCAGATCGGCGGAGACGACTGGAGTGTGGTGGTCGGTTCGGGCCACAGCCCGGAGCACGTCTGCCTGTGGCGGCGGTCGGACGACGTCTTCATCGCCGGAGATCAGATCCTGCCGCGCATTTCGTCTAATGTTTCGGTCTGGTCGACGGAGCCTGAAGCCGATCCGCTGGGCGACTGGATGGACTCGCTGGACAAGTTGAGGGCGCTGTTGCCGGAGGGCGCGTTCGTCCTGCCGGCGCATGGCGAACCCTTCTATGGCGTCCACGCGCGGCTCGACGCTCTGAAGCGGGGGCATGAGGTCGCGCTGAAACGGCTTGAGCGGACGTTGCGTCAACCGTCTAGGGTGATCGACGGCTTCCCCGCCGTCTTCGGTCGGGCGGTCGGGGACGGGGTGCTGGGCATGGCTACGGGCGAGGCCCAGGCGCACCTGAACTATCTGGAACGACGCGGCCGCGCCCAGCGGACGCGGGACGAGAGCGGCGTCGACTGGTGGAGCGCCGTCGCACAGGACGAGGAAACGACGTGAGCGAACATATCCGCAGCGAACTGGCCGACGGCGTCCTGACCGTCACCCTGGATCGGGCCGACAAGAAGAACGCCATCACCCAGGCCATGTATTCGGCCCTGGCCGAGGCGACGGAGCGGGCGCGCACCGACGATGCGGTGCGAGTGCTGCTGCTGCGCGCCGAGGGCGACAGCTTCTCGGCCGGCAACGACATTCAGGACTTCATCGCCCTGGCCTCTCAAGGCGCGGGGCCAGGCGATATGCCGGTGTTTCGTTTCCTGAAGGCGCTGGCGGATCTGGACAAGCCGGCTGTGGCCGCCGTGAAAGGGCGGGCGGTCGGGATCGGCCTGACCATGCTGCTGCACTGCGATCTGGTGGTGGTCGCCGAGGACGCGCTGCTGTCCGTGCCCTTCGTCAATCTGGCCCTGGCGCCCGAGGCGGCGTCCAGCCTGCTGTTGCCGGCGGTGATCGGTCATCAGCGGGCCTTCGAACTGTTCGCGCTGGGCGAGCCGCTGGATGGCCGGACGGCCCTGGCCTGGGGTATCGCCAATCGCGCGGTCCCGGCCAATCAGGTTGAGGCGACGGCGGCGGAACTGGCGGCCAAGGTGGCGGCCCGCGCGCCCAACTCGATCCGCAAGACCAAGCGGCTGATGCGTGACGCAGAAGGTCTGTGGGGACTGATGCAGCGCGAGGGCGAAGCCTTCGGCTCGCAGATGCGCAGTCCCGAGGCGATGGAGGCCTTCATGGCCTTTACGCAGAAGCGGGCGCCGGACTTTTCGAAGGCGGGTTGAGCGGACGTCATAAGGCCTTGCCTTGATTTAGCGCAGCTTTGCTTCTAGGTGCGCGCGCCGATGTCGCACGCCTTTTCCATACCTCCGGCCGTAAGCCGTATCGAAGCCGAGAGCCCGGCCGACGCCGAAGGCGTGGATGCACTGGTCATGGCCGCCTTCGGGCCGGGACGGTTCGCCAAGACGGCCGAACGTCTGCGTGAAGGCTCGCAGCCAAGCGCGGGCTTTGTTGTGAAGCGCGACGGGGAAGTCGTGGGCTCGGTGCGACTATGGCCGGTCGTGGTTGGAGACACCTCGGGCCTGTTTTTGGGGCCGATCGCCGTGGACGCCGGCCGCCGGAGCGACGGTCTGGGCGCCGAACTGGTTCAGGCGTGCGTGGATCACGCACGGACGCTGGACGTCGGCGGCGTGCTGCTGGTCGGGGACGCGGCCTATTTCGAGCGGTTCGGATTTGTCCCTGCGCCGGAGGCGACGCTGCCCGGACCTGTGGATCGTCGCCGCGTCCTGTGGCTGGCGACCCGGGTGGATCAGGTTTCGGGTTCGGTTCGCATCGGCTGACCCTTTCCCGCGCGGTTCGCGGGGCCTAAGTCAGGGGGATGGATAATCCCAGGTCAGGACTGAACGCCGTCGCCGAGGCGGCCAAACAGGGGCCCGGCAAGGGGCTGCCGCCGGTCCACCTGTGGCATCCCGAGCATTGTGGCGATATCGATATCGTCATCCGGGCGGACGGCGTTTGGATGCACGAAGGCTCGCCCATTGGCCGCAGGGAACTGGTGCGGCTGTTCTCGACGGTGCTGAGGAAGGACCCGGACGGCTATCACCTGGTCACGCCGGTCGAAAAGCTGAAGATCACCGTCGAGGATCTTCCATTCCGGGCTGTCGCGATGCGCCGGGAAGGCGACGCCTTGGTTTTCACCACCGATGTCGGTGACGAGGTAAGGGCCAGCGAAGCGGATCCCATCGTCGTCGAAACCGATCCGACGACGGGCGAGCCGGCGCCGCGCATCCATGTACGCCGCGATCTGTGGGCGCGCATCGCGCGTTCGGTCTTCTATGAGATGGTCGAAATGGCCCATGAGGTCGACGGACGCCTGGTCGTTCGGTCGGGCCGCCAGGTGTTCTCGCTGGGCAGGGTGACGTGAGACTGGAGACCTTGAAGGCCCGGCTGGTCGATCGGCTGGCGCCGGTCGAGACGTGGCGGCCTGAACTGGTCGCGGCGCGGTCGGACTTCGACCTGAACCCGCAGGCGACACGGACGGCTAGGGAACTTCGGCCGGCGGCGGTGCTGATCCCCATCGTGGCGCGGCCCGAAGGTGCGACCGTGCTGCTGACGCGACGCGCGGACACCCTGGCGCGGCACACGGGGCAGATCGCGTTCCCGGGCGGACGTCTGGATCCGGGTGAGACCGCAGTTCAGGCGGCGCTGCGTGAGGCGGACGAGGAGGTGGCGCTGGACCCAACGGCGGTCGAGGTGCTGGGACTGTCGGACGCCTATGAGACGGGGACCGGATTTCTGGTCACGCCGGTGATCGGCTGGTTGCGCGAGGCGCCGGTCACAACGCCGTCGCCGGACGAGGTCGCCGAGGTGTTCGAGACGCCGTGGGACTTTCTGATGGACGCCGCCAACCATCGTCGCGACTTCTACGACATGGACGAGGGGCTGCGGCGCTGGTTCTGGGCCATGCCCTGGGGCGAGCGATACATCTGGGGCGTGACGGCGGGGATCCTGAAGGCTCTGCACGTCCGGCTGTATGGCGACGAGGCTGCGCCAGAGTCGGCGGCCGACGAGGACGCGGCATGACCGCCTCCGTGGCAGGACAGCCCTGGCTGGAAAGTCAGGCGACGCAAGCGGTGATGCGGGCGCTGGAAGCGACGGGCGGTGCGGGCTGCGCGCGGTTCGTGGGCGGCTGCGTGAGGAACAGTCTGTTGGGCCAGCCGGTCGACGACATCGACATCGCCACGCGCCTGCGACCCGAACAGACCATGGCGGCGCTGAAGGCGGCGGGGTTGAAAGCCGTGCCGACGGGCGTCGAGCACGGCACGGTGACGGGCGTGTCGGAGCGGCGGCCCTATGAGATCACGACCCTGCGTCGCGATGTGGAGACGGATGGACGCCGCGCAGTGGTCGCCTTTACCGAGGACTGGGCAGAGGATGCGGCGCGGCGGGATTTTCGTCTGAACGCCCTTTACGCCGATGCGGCAGGGACGGTGTTCGATCCGACGGGCGGCGGGCTGGAGGATGCGGCGGTGGGACGCATCGTTTTCGTCGGCGAGGCGGAGACGCGCATCCGCGAGGACTATTTACGCATCCTGCGCTTCTTCCGGTTCTACGCCTGGTATGGGCGGGGAGAGCCGGATGTGGTCGGGCTGGCGGCGTGCGCGGCGCTGAAGGGAGGCATGGCGCAGCTGTCGGCCGAGCGGGTGTCCAAGGAGGTGTTGAAACTGCTGGCGGCGCCCGACCCGCGTGCGGCGGTGCGGGCGATGGCCGAGACCGGCGTGCTGGCCCAGGTGCTGCCGCAGGCCCAGCCGCTGGCGCTGTTCGAGGCGATGTGTGACCTGACCGATGATCCGGTGATGCGGTTGTCGGCCTTGCCGCTCGCAGATGCGGGAGGTGTGGCGGAGATCGCGGGTGGTCTGAGATTGTCGAACGCGGTGCGAGATCGGCTGGCGGCGGCGGTCGGGGACGGGCCTGCCGTTTGGCCGACCATGAGCGACGCCGAGGCGCGGGCGGCGATCTATAGGCTGGGGCGCAGGGCGTTCGAGGATCGGCTGATGCGCGCCGAGGCGGCCGGAGGGGGCGATGGCGCGCGGCTGCGGGCGCTCAGCGCCGACTGGACGCCGCCCAAGATGCCGGTCGGGGGGCGCGATCTGGCGCGTCTGGGCCTGAAGCCGGGGCCGGAGACAGGGCGGGTGTTGAAGGCGTTCGAGGACGGTTGGGTCGCTGACGATTTCCCTGCCGAGGGGCATGAGGCGCGGCTGAAGACCCTCATCGCGGCGGCTGAGCGCGGGTGAACTCGGTGACGACGGGGCGGTGGTCGGATCCCGTCGGCTCGCCCAGGCGGCGCGTGATCAGGGCAAGATCCGGCGAGCGATAGACCTGGTCGATGGTGATGCCGGCGAAGGCGGGGATCTGACTGGGCCAGGTGCCGGGCCAGCCGGGCGCGGGGATCAGGCCCAGGTCGGACTGAATCTGTTTGCCGATGCGGGCGCTGGAGACGCTGTTGAAATCCCCGGCGGCGATGACGGGATGGTCTGGCGCGGCCTTCATCCGCTCTGCCAAGGCCATGACCTGGGTGATCTGGCCCCACTGATATTGATAAGGCCAGGGTCGGGTCAGGTGGACGCCAAAGACGTTGATCGGGCCGATGGGCGTTTGGACCGTCGCGCCAACGGTGCTGAGACCGTCGGGACGCTCGGGCAGGCCTTGGAGGATCGGATAGCGTGAGGCGATGATCGAGCGTGCGTGGTCGCCGGCGCGCGCCTGGCCGATCAGGACGCGGTGGGGATAGTCCGGCAGCAGTTGGTCCAGCCGCAACGCCGGCGCTTGCCCCAACTCGACCAGCACCAGGATGTCGGCGTCGGCGGCCGCGATGGACCGGCGCATGGCTGCGACATCGGTGTTGAAGACATACAGATTGGCCGAATAGACCCGTACGATCGGCTGGTCGGGAACCGGCGAGCCTTTCGTCGGTGTCCATTGCGGCCAGACCGACAGGGCCAGCACCACGCACGCCAGTCCACCGACGATCGAGGCCGGCCATAGGCGAAAGAGCAGACACACCACGGTCACGCCGACGGCCGCCAGCAACACCGGTGATGTGAACTGCGCCAGGATATCCACCCAGCGATGGCCGATGCCGCTGAGCGCCGCCACACCGATAGCCGCCAAGCCCAGCAGCAGGGCGCTCGCCGTCACATTCGCCGCCAGCTTGATCAGGGTCATCGAAGACGTATCTCTCGGATTGAACAGGAAGCCTCGCCCAGCGTTAAGGCGACGCTTTGGAGGGCGACATGGCCAGACGGTCGATCCGGGATATCGAGAACATCTGGTCCAATGTCGAGGGCGTCAAGAAACTGTCGGATCGGGTCATGGGCATCGGCCCGTTCGGCATGGGGCTGGACGCCATGCTGACCTGGGTGCCGGTCGTCGGCACGGCATACACGGTCGGGACGGGCGGTTGGCTGATGCTTCAGGCCGTGCGGGCCAAGGCGACGCCGGCGACCCTGGCGCGCATGGGGGCCTATATGGCCATCGACACCGCTACTGGGACGGTGCCCATCGCGGGCGACATCGTCGACACCTTCTTTCCCGGACAGCTGATGGCGGCGCGGGCGCTGCAAAAACATATCGAAAGCACCCACTGGGTCGAGGACACCGAGGCCAATGCGCGCGCCACGGGCGACCACGAGATGCACGAGGCCCGCGTGCAGAACGACAAGACGCTGAAGCGGATCATCTATCTGCACGATTGAGATGCGCTGGCTGAGGCGGCCTAGCCATCGTTTTCTCCGCAACGAATCTGCCTGAAATCAAGGGCCTGATCCAAATGACCGCCCGTCTTCCGGCCTGAGGACGGGCTGCGCCCAGACTGATCTCCACGACAACGGAGAGAAGAATGAGCGACGATTTCAGCGCGCGTCTGAACCTGCCCTATCTGGCGGCGGGGCAGATGCAGAAGCATGTGACCCTGAATACGGCCCTGACCCGGCTGGACGCCCTGTTGCAGACGGCGGTGGTCAGTCGCACGACGGTCATCCAGCCGGCCGATGCGTCGGATGGCGATCTCTATATCCTGCCGCAAGAGGCCGAAGGCGTAGCCTGGGCCGGGCGGGCGGCCGGCGCCCTGATGCGGTTCGAGCGCGGCGGCTGGACCGTCGTGCCGACGCCGGACGGCATGATCGCCGGCGTCCTGGATGAAGGCGTCGTGGTGGTGCGGGCCGATGAGGGCTGGATCACGCTGGGGCAGCGACTGGGCGAGGTGCAGGGCCTAACGCGGCTGGGTCTCGGGACGACCGCCGACGACACCAATCCCCTGGCGGCCAAGATCAACGCCGCCCTGTTCACGGCGCGCGGTGAGGAGGAAGGTGGCGACGGCGACCTGCGCCTGACGCTGAACAAGACGACGGCGGGCGATGTCCTGTCGCTGTTGTTCCAGAGCGGATACGCCGCCCGCGCAGAGCTGGGTCTGATCGGCGACGACGAACTCACCCTCACGGCCTGCGACGACGCCGGGACATGGCGATCGGTGTGGCGCGTGGATCGCGCGACGGGACGTATCGCCTTTGATCAGGGGGCGGTTCGCCGCGAGACGACGCTGTTCACCAGCGATGACGACTATGCCCTGCCGGTCTGGGCGCGCTGGGTCGAGGCGACGTGCGTGGGCGGCGGGGGTGGCGGGGGCGAAGGGCTGGCGGGTCCGGCTGGTGCGTCGCGCCTGGGCGGCGGCGGAGGCGGCGCCGGCGGGCTGAGCCTAGGACGCTGGTCGGCCGACGATCTGGAGGTCGTCCTGACGATCACGGTCGGCGCCGGCGGGATCAGCGGCGTTTCGGGCGGAGATAGTGAGGTCGCGACGGGTGACACGGTCCTGTTGCGCGCGACGGGCGGGACCGCAGGCGGCTCCGGCGTCGGTGGCGCAGGCGGTATCGGCCAACGGCCCGCCAATCCTGGCGGGAGCTCTTCGACAGCCGCAACGGCGGCGACAGGCGCAGAAACCACATGTGCGGACGGGCCGGGCGGAGGTGGCGCAGGCGGTGGTCTGAGCGCGGCGGATGCCGCCTATGCCGGAGGTGTGGGCGGCGTGGGCGGCTGGTCGGGCGTTCAGGCGCCAGGCGGCGTCACGGGTGGTGCGGGGCAGGCCTCGCCCAAGCCGCTGTTGTCGATTGTCGGCGGGGGCGGAGGAGGCGGCGACGCATCAGCAAGCGGAGCGGGCGGTCCCGGCGGCTCAGGCGCGCTGTTCGGGGCCGGGGGCGGGGGAGGGGGCGCGGGCCTGACCTTCGGCGGCCAAGGCGGTTCGGGCGCTTCGGGCGCGGTTCTGATCACGGTCGTCGGATGACCCGGCGCAAGCATCCGGCTGAGCCGGTCGAAGTGCTGGAGGCCGAGGCGTGGGAAGCGCCCGACAGCCTCAGCGACGGGGAATGGCGCGCGCAGTCCGGCTGGGACGGCCGCTGCGCCGTCGAAACCTATGACGAGGAGGACGAACGATGACCCGACACAGGCAGGGGTCGGTCCCCTTGGCGGAGGGACGGTGGCTGTTTCGTCGCCTCTACGCATTCGCCGTCAGCGCGGGGCTTTGGGTGCTGTTGATGCGCACGGTCGGGCGGACGCCGCCGGAGATGCTGCCCAGGATCACGGACGGGCTGATGGGTCTGCTGGCCCTGATCCTGGTGCTCTATCTGGTGGCGCCGACCGCTCAGCAGTTGATCACCCTGATCGCGACCGCGCGGCTGCGGATCAGTGGAGGCCGACCATGAGCTTTCGTCTGTCCAGCCGGTCGCGGGCAAGGCTCGTCGGCGTGCATCCGGCCCTGATCGCCGTGGTCGAGGCGGCCATCACACTCACGGCCGTGGATTTCATGATCACCGAGGGATTGCGCACGGCCGAACGTCAGGCCGCCCTGATTAAGGCGGGCGCCAGCCGCACGACACGCTCGCGCCATCTGACGGGCCATGCCGTCGATGTCGCCGCCCTGGTCGAAGGCCAGGTGCGATGGGACTGGCCGTTGTATGCCCGGATCGCCGAGGCGTTCAAGGCGGCGGCGCGGGATCTGAAGACGCCGCTGATCTGGGGCGGCGACTGGAAGACGCTGCGGGACGGTCCGCATTTCGAGCTGGATCGAAAGGCCTTTTCATGAGCGCCGGATCGATACTGCGGGCGCTGACGCCGCTCGGCTGGTTGGCGGCCGCTGCTGCAGCGTTGGGGCTGGGGTTCGTCCTGCTCGGTGGGCTCGGCTTTCGCTGGGACCCGCTGAACCTGCAGCACAAGCGTCTGGAGGCCGCGCGCATTCAGGCGCGGGATGCGACGGCCGTGGCGGCGGCGCAGGCCGACGCCCGGCGGATTGAAACCGAAGGCGCTGCGGCTCAGGCCCAGCGCGTCGATCACTATCACCACATGACGGGGGCGGCGGACCGGGCGACCATGGCCGCCGTCGCCCAGGCCAGGAGCGCCGACGATGCCGACCATCCCTTGGAGAACCGCCGCGCTGATCGCCTGCGCGACCATGACCGCGAACTGTGCCGCGTCGCCCCCGATCTCGACGGTTGCGCCGGCGCGACTGGTCTTGCCGGAGGCGGCGACACGTCCGTGCGCGCTGGCGACCCTGCCGGCTGAAGCGACGGCCGGCGATCTGGACGCGGCCTATCTGCTGCGCGGCGCCCAGATCGTGGCCTGCGACGGGGCGCGGCGACTGGCGGTCGATACCCTGTTGGCCGAACGCGCGATGCAGGACGCGCAGTTGCGACGCCGCGACTGACGCCCTGCAAAAACGACTCGGCAACTTCTGCCGCCTGGTGTGCAGGCTTGCCGGGTCGTTTCCTGTAACGGCGAGATAAGTTCAATGAAATCAGCGTCGGCGTCTGGCTGGCGTCGCATTTTGGACTGGCCCCGCCCTTGCTCTCCTGAAGACCGAGCAAAACGCTCCTGACGCTAAAATGGCGTCGGACATCACACGAAGTGAACAGGACAGCCAAAATGGCTACGAGCATCAATACGAACTACGGCGCAGCTGTCGCCCTGCAAAACCTCAATGCGACCAACGCCATGTTGGAGCGCACGCAAAACCGTGTCTCGACCGGCCTGAAAGTCGGCAGCGCCAAGGATAGCGGCGCCATCTACGCCATCGCCACCGGACAACGCGCCAACATGGGCGCCATGGATTCCGTGCGCGCCTCGCTGCAACGCGGCCAATCGATCGTCGATGTGTCGCTCGCGGCCGGCGATACGGTGACGGCGGCTCTGGAAGAAATGAAAGGTCTGGCCGTCAGCATCGCCGGTTCGACCGGCGCGACCCAGACCTCCTACCTGACCGAATTCCGCGCCTTGGGCGCCGAAATCACCTCCGCCCTGGCCGGCGCATCGTTCGACGGCGTGAACCTCTGGACCAACGCCGCAGCAACCAATGTGATCAAGGATGTCAGCGGCGGCACCACGGCCGTCGGCTTCACGGTCGCGGGCGGCATGGCTGGCGACACCGCCATCACCACCATCACCAACCAGTCCATCGCCGCCGGCGCGGCGACGACCGCTGCGGTCGACGCCGCCATCGCCAAGGTGACGGACGCCCTGTCGACGCTCGGCACTCAATCCAAGTCGGTCAGCCGCCAGGTGACCTTCCTGAACAAGCTTCAGGATGCGACCGAAGCGGGCATCGGCAATCTGGTGGATGCCGACCTGGCCAAGGAAAGCGCCAAGCTGACCGCCCTGCAAACCAAGCAACAGCTGGGCGTGCAGGCGCTGTCGATCGCCAACCAGAGCAGCCAGACGCTGCTGAGCCTGTTCCGCAACTAAGCGACCGCGAGCGAAGGCCCCGGGTGATCCGGTGATCACGCGTTCGATCTCGTTTTCACGCCGCCCGGCAAGATATGCCTAGCCACGCCAACGGGTGGGCAGACTTTGCCGAGCATTGAAGAGGGTAAATCAATAGTAAATCATATAAATCAATAACTTATCACGTTATCCGCTCGGCCGTTTTGGCCCGGCAATTGCTTCACACCAACCGAGCAAAAAGCTCCCGTCGCCAAAAAGGCGCCGGAACTCACGAAGTGAAAAGGAGGGCTAGAAATGCCCAGCATCAATACGAACTACGGCGCCGCAGTCGCTCTGCAGAGCCTGAACAAGACCAACAGCGAGTTGGAGCGGACCCAGAACCGCATCAACACCGGCATGAAGGTGTCGTCGGCCAAGGACAGCGGCGCGATCTTCTCCATCGCCACGGCCCAAAGGGCGAACGCCTCTTCGCAAGACGCCGTCCGCGCCGGCTTGCAGCGCACCCAGTCGATCACCGACGTGGCCTTGGCCGCCGGCGACACGATCACGAGCGCACTGGAAGAAATGAAGGGCCTGGCTGTCAGCATCGCCGGAACGACGGCGGGTTCGGCGGCTGAAACCTCCTACCTAGCCGAATACAATGCGCTGGGCCTGGAAATCACGTCGGCGATCGCCGGCGCGTCCTTCGACGGCGTCAACAGCCTGACCACGCCTCTGGGCGTGGCCGGCGTTACGGATGTCAGCGGCGGCGGCAAGGCGCGAGCCGACGCCACCACCGCCAAAGTCGACACCGCCATCGCTACCGTAACCGGCGCCCTGTCGACCCTGGGCACCCAGTCCAAGTCGCTGGGCCGTCAGATTACCTTCGTCAACAAGCTTCAGGACGCTCTTGAAGCCGGCGTGGGCAATCTGGTGGACGCCGATCTGGCCAAGGAAAGCGCCAAGCTGACCGCCCTGCAGACCAAGCAACAGCTGGGCGTGCAGGCGCTGTCGATCGCCAACCAGGGCAGCTCGATCCTGCTGAGCCTCTTCCGCTAAGGCCCGGAGACCTCGTCGCCTCGGAGGCGGGGTCATGGTCTTGAAACCCTGAGCAAAACGCTCCCGTCGCCAAAACGGCGTCGGCTGTCACGAAGTGAAAAGGAACGCCAAAATGGCGAGTGTAAACACAAACTACGGGGCTGCAGTCGCGCTGCAGAGCCTGAACAAGACCAACAGCGAGTTGGAGCGGACCCAAAACCGCATCAACACCGGCATGAAGGTGTCGTCGGCGAAGGACAGCGGGGCGATCTTCGCCATCGCCACGTCCCAGCGGGCGAACGCCAGCGCTCAGGACTCGGTTCGCGGCTCCATCCAGCGCGGTCAATCCATCGTCGACGTGGCCCTGGCCGCCGGCGATACGATCACGTCCGCTCTGGAAGAGATGAAGGGCCTGGCCGTCAGCATCGCCGGTTCCACCGGCGCGGCGAAGACGTCCTATGAGAACGAGTTCGCGGCCCTGGGTCAGGAAATCAAGAGCGCGCTGGACGGCGCCAGCTTCGACGGGGTCAACCTGCTGAAGACGGCGTCCACGGGCGGTACGGCGGTCAACGTCCGTATCGGCACCGGCGCGACCGACACCAAGACCATCGGCATCGCCACCGATCTCAGCGCCAACACCGACCTGGCCAAGTTCACGGCTGCGTCGCCGACGGTCGCCGACTTCACCTCGGCGAACGTCGACCTGGTCATGACGGCCGTCACTACGGCCCTGTCGACCTTGGGCACCCAGTCCAAGTCGCTGGGCCGCACCGTCAGCTTCGTCAACAAGCTTCAGGACTCTCTTGAAGCTGGCGTTGGCAATCTGGTGGACGCCGACCTGGCCAAGGAAAGCGCCCGACTGACCGCTCTGCAAACCAAGCAACAGCTGGGCGTGCAGGCGCTGTCGATCGCCAACCAAGGCAGCTCGATCCTGCTGAGCCTCTTCCGCTAAGGCCCGGAGACCTCGCCGTTTCGGCGGCGGGGTCGTGGCCTTGAACCCCGAGCAAAACGCTCACCCCGGCAAAACGCCGGGGCTCTCACGAAGTGAAAAGGAGGGCTAGAAATGCCCAGCATCAATACGAACTACGGCGCCGCAGTCGCTCTGCAGAGCCTGAACAAGACCAACAGCGAGTTGGAGCGGACCCAGAACCGCATCAACACCGGCATGAAGGTGTCGTCGGCCAAGGATAGCGGGGCGATTTTCTCTATCGCCACGTCCCAGCGCGCCGCCGCCGCTTCGCAAGACGCCGTCCGCGCCGGCTTGCAGCGCACTCAATCGATCACCGACGTGGCCTTGGCCGCCGGCGACACGATCACGAGCGCGCTGGAAGAAATGAAGGGTTTGGCTGTCAGCATCGCCGGTTCCACCGGCGCGGCCCAGACGTCCTACCTGGCTGAGTACAACGCCCTGGGTACGGAAATCGCCTCGGCGATCTCTGGCGCATCGTTCGACGGCGTCAACAGCCTGACCACGTTGGGATCCAACGCGGCCATCACCGCGGTGAACACCGGCAGTATCACGGCCGCCAACGCCACGACCGCCAATGTCGATGCGGCCATCACCGCAACGACCAGCGCCTTGTCGACCCTGGGCACCCAGTCCAAGTCGCTGGGCCGTCAGATCACCTTCGTCAACAAGCTTCAGGACGCTCTTGAAGCCGGCGTGGGCAATCTGGTGGACGCCGACCTGGCCAAGGAAAGCGCCAAGCTGACCGCCCTGCAGACCAAGCAACAGCTGGGCGTGCAGGCGCTGTCGATCGCCAACCAGGGCAGCTCGATCCTGCTGGGCCTGTTCCGCTAAGACGCGCGGCCGGAACGGTTTCACGACCGTTCCGGCCGATCGTTTGACACTCTTGAGGGGCGCGAGCGATCGCCGCGCATGGAGCCATGACGCAGAATGTCGAAAGAACAGTAGGCTTACCTCCGCCAATCCCCGAAACTCCCGTCTCCGTTCGTCACCACCCCGTGGCGAAGAACGACAACGAAGACGCCAGCCGCTACCGCCTCACCATCGAAGCCGTGGGCGACCATCAGTTTGTCTACAAGGTCCTGGACCGCGTGACGGGCGAGGTGATCCGCCAGCTTCCACGTGAAGAGGTTGAGAAGCTCAGCCGCGACCCGACCTATCGCGGGGGGAGATTGATCGACACAGCCGTCTGAACCATCGGACGCTGAAATAGAAATGCCCGACGCCGCCGGCTTGCCGGACGGCGCAATCATGGTTTCATCGCCATTAACCATGTGCTTACGACTCATGGTTAATCGTGCAGGTCACAGAACGTCCGGGGCTTGAAGCCATGACCACCAGCATTCACACCAACACCTCGGCGATGATCGCCCTGCAGAATCTGAATCGCACCAACGACCAGTTGGCGTCGACCCAGAGCCGCGTGAATACTGGCCTGAAGGTTCAGGGCGCCAAGGACAACGCCGCCGTCTGGGCGGTGGCCCAGGGCCAGCGTGCGGATCAAGGGTCGTTGGAGGCGGTGACCACCAGCCTCAAACGCGCGACCTCGATCGCCGACGTGTCGCTGGCTGCCGGCGAGCAGATTTCGGACATCCTGCTGGAGCTGAAGCAAAAGGCGACGTCTGCGGCGGATCCCAGCCAAAGCGCCGCCTCGCGGGCGTCCTATAACCAGGAGTTTCAGGCGCTTCTGGGCTCGATCCAGTCGTTCGCGGACAACGCGATCTTCGACGGCGCCAACATCCTGGACGGGGCCGCGACGACCGACCTGACATTCCTGGCGAGCGCGGATGGCAAGGAGACCATCGCGGTCAAGCGCCAGAATATGTCTCTGGCGGGCCTGGGCCTTGCCGCCAACTCATACGACTCGGACAAATCGACCGCAGCGATCGACGCGTGGACGAACAACGCCGGCACGCCGGAGGACGAGACGCTGCTTAACGCCGCGCCGGATCTGCTGACCCAGGAAAAGGCGCAGTTCGCTCTGCGACGCGTCAACGACGCCATCGCCGTCGCCAGTTCTCGCCTGTCAGAGTTGGGCGCCCAGGCCAAGCAGATCGAACGACACACGACCTATGTCGGAAAGCTTTCCGACTCGCTGGAGGCCGGCATCGGCAATCTGGTGGATGCGGATCTGGCCAAGGAAAGCGCGCGTCTTCAGGCCTTGCAGGTTCAGCAGCAACTTGGCGTCCAGGCCTTGTCGATCGCCAACCAGGCGCCGCAGATCATCCTGTCGCTGTTCAAGGGCTGATCCCTACAGCTTAACGGTTCCTTATCGACGCCTGCCGCAGGATAGGGTCGGAGCCGTCTGAATGATCAACAACAGCTATCTGCTGGGTCTTTACGGGGTGACGACGGACACGTCGTCGTCGGGCTTCGGCACGGGTGCGACGGTCAAGGCCAAGAAGACCCAGCCGACGGCCCCCTGGTCCTCGACCACGACGCCGGCGAAGGCCAGCGATCTGGTGCGGGCCGCCCTGGGCGGGCGTCGGCTGATCGACGAGAGCAATGTCAGCCTGGATCTGGCAGGCGCCTCAACCGACTATCGCAAGATGTTCGCCCTGTATCAGGGGCTGACTACGCTCGGCGCCCTGGCCGATCGGGCGGGTGTAAAGGGGATTGCTTCGTCCGAGGCGACCCTTTTGGCGAAGCGCTTCGGCGACGGCCTGGCGGAGATGTCGGCCTACCTCAAGACCGCCAGCTTCGAAGACGTCCGGCTGGTGCAAGGCGTGGCGAAGACTTCGGTCAAGAGCACCTATGCGCTCGAGCGGGCGCCGACCAGTTTCGTATCCTCGCCCTTGCACGACGGCGATCCGACCGCCTCGGTCAAGGCGTTCGAGGGGGACGTGAAGTTCTCCATGACGGTCAAGGCCGCAACGGGCACACAAACGGTCGACCTAAACCTGGCCGAAATGGGGACGTCCGATCGGTCGATGGTCAATGTGGTCGATTACATGAACGGCAAGCTGGAGGCCGCAGGCGTCGCCACGCGCATCGCGTCCCAGCGCATTCCGGCCGAGCCCAAGACGTTCAAGAGCGGAACCAAGACGATCACCCTGCCGGCCGGGCCGGACAAATGGGCGCTGCAGGTCAACGGCGGGACGGGCGAGGCCCTCAGTTTCCAGGCCGTAGACACCTCGGACGCCGTCTATGTGACCCAAGGGGTTGGCAAGACCGGCGCGGGCCAACTGCTGAAGTTCCAGGCCGACGGCGGCGCGGCGCCGGCGGCCCAGCAAGGGGTGGACGATCCGTTCTGGGTCGAGGGCAGGGTGGGGCACGCCGATCTGCCGGACGGGGTCGCCGCGGTGAAAGCCAGCGCTGTGGCGCCGGATGGGTCGGTCTGGCTCGTCGCCGAACTGACGGCGGGCGACGCCAATCAGCCGATCAAGGGCGCGCGCGATGTCGCCCTGATGAAATACGATTCCGCCGGCAATCTGATGCAGACAAAGCTGCTGGGCGCGGCGTCTAGCGCCAACGGCTTTTCCATCGCCATCGACGGCGACGGGCGGGTCGCCCTTGCCGGATCGGTGACTGGGGCGCTGGAACCCGGCAAGAGCGGCGACAGCGCGGCCGTGGCCGACAGTTTCGTTTCGGTGTTCGACAACTCGGGCCAGGAGTTGTGGACCCAGCGGCGTGGCGCCAAGGCGGCGGACGAGGCGACCGAGGTGCGCTTCGGCACCGACGGGGTGGTCTATGTCGCCGGTCGGTCCAAGTCGGGAATGCCGGGCAATGCGGCCTTGGGCGGCTGGGATTCCTATCTCCAGGCGTTTCGCGAGCAGCCGATCAAGATCAATGGCCCCGATGTCGGCGTGAACATCTCGACGGCGCAGTTCGGCACGGACGGCGACGACTCCGTTCAGGCCATGACGGTGTCGGGAAACGACCTCTACACGGCTGGCGTCGAAAACGGGAAGGCGGTCGTTCGCCGCTTCACCCTGGACGCGGACGGCGTGCCGAGCCTGGCCTCGACGCGCGACCTGGGTTACGCCAACGGCGCTATCGCGGGCATCGCGGTGGAGAACGGCAAGGTCGTCGTGACAGGCCACACCGAAAACGCCGCCCTCGACATCGGCACGGTGACCAATGCCCACGCCGGCGGCAGCGACGTCTTCATCGCCACCTTGTCGGCCGATCTGCAGGCCGCAGGAAGCGACCAACTGACCTATTTCGGCGGGGCGGGCGCGGACACCGCCGCCGACGTCGCCATCAAGGACGGCAAGGTCTGGATCACCGGCACGAACCGGGCGGAAGGCGCCGGCAAGGAAGACCCCACGTCAGGCTACCTGGCCCAGATCGACCTTACGACCGGAGCTGTCCAATCCAATCGGACCTGGCGAGCGGATGGCGACCAGGCCAAGCCGACCAGTTTGAGCATCGCGGCAAACGGCGCCAGCGTGCTCGATCGCCTCGGTCTGCCGCAAGGCCAGATCATGCAGGCCGACTCCAAGCTGCTGACTGTCGCGACGTCGGCGCGGGTCGGGGATCAGTTCTCGATGTCGCCTGCAAGCGGCGGCCGCGCCGTGACGGTGACGATCGACGCCAAGGACACGCTGGAAAGCCTGGCCAAAAAGATCAACGCCGCATCCGGCCGTCAGCTGGAAGCCAAAGTCATCACCGACCTGAAGACCAAACCTGTCGTCCAGCGGCTGGAGATCAAGACAGCCGCCAACAGGGAGGGGGCCATCATCTCCGCCGGCGCGATCGGCAAGGACGCCCTGGGCGCGCTGGGTCTGACGCCCGGCTTCGTCGGTCCGGTTAAGCCGGACAAGGATGCGATGAAGACCTTCGGGCTGAACCTGCCGAACACTCTCAGCTTGAACGATCCGGCCTCGATCAAGGCGGCGATCGATTCGCTGGCCCAGGCCATGACGGCGGTGCGCTCGTCCTATCGCGCCCTGGCGCCGTCGACAGGCGCCATCACCAACACCCAGACCGGCTCCGGCTCGTCGACCGCCTATCAGCAGACCCAGCTGGCCAACTATCAGGCCGCGCTCAGCCGCCTTATGGCCTGATCGCGATCGGGACCGGTCAAGGCGGTTGACGCCTGAGGCCGGGTCGGGGTTATTGGCCTCCTCATCCGCGAAAGCCCGTTCATGGCCCTTCCGAAAGACAACCGCGTCATCCTGTTGGTCGGCGCCGGCGTGGCGATCGTCATCGCCGTCGTGCTGGCCCTGATCTTCACGGGGGGCGGCGACAAGACGCCGGAGGCGCCGCCGGCGTCCAAGGGCGGTCTCGTGGTCAATCTGGCCGAGGCGCCCACGCTGGAGCCGACGCGCGAGTTGCGCTGCTTCGTCGATGGTCAGTTCGTCGGCATGGCGACGCTGGCGGTCTGCGCCCAGCGCAACGGTCTGGCGACGGACGCCCTGGATGTGGGTCTGGACGCGACCGGCGCCCTGGCCGCCGCGCCGACTGCGGCCTTCGCGCCGCCGCCCCAGCTGCCCGCGGTTGAAATGGCCGAGACCTCGCCGCCGGCGGCTGTGGAACAGACGCCCGCGCCCCGTCCAACGCCCGTGGTCAGCGGCAGCCCCTGCCTGCGCCACACTGGCTCTGACTGGCGCACCCTGTCGCCGAACATGAGCCTGAACGCCTGCGTTCAGGCGCTTTATGCGGGAACCTGCGTCGGGCCGGGCGATGCCCAATACGGCCGTTGGGGGGACATGACCCTGCGCCTGGTGCCGCGTCGGGTGGAACAGTCGGGCGACAACGCCCGTTTCAGAACCCTGGCCGAGCAGGATCGCAACTGCCAGTTTCCTGGGATGAATTGATGCGTCTTGCCATTCTCGCCGCCGTCGTCGCCGGAACCGCTTTGCTGAGCGGCTGCTCCAATGAACCCAAATATGAGTTCGCCCAAGGCGCCTGCTACTTCGTGGCGACGCCGGACAATGCGCCGCCGCGTCTGCAAAAGATCGCCGACGACCAGCCCCAGCTCGAACAATGCGCCGCGCGGCTGGAGGAGATGCGTCTTCGCTTCCTGCGCATGGGTGGGTCGAACCAGGAAATCGCCGGCGCCTATCAGGGCCGCTTCATCTTCGTGGACCGCGAGGGGGTCAAGATCGGCAAGAGCCTGAACGGCAGCCGCTTCTTCGCCATGGCCCGCACCGGCGACGGCCGTTTGGCCATCCCTGGGGCCATCCAGCGCGATGAGGCGGGCCGTCCCATCGCGATCGCCGCGGACCCTGCCGCCAAGTAGGGCTTGCGCGGAAAGAGCAAAGGTGGAGCATTTTATTAATGATCCACCGTTTTGGCGGGTTGGATGTCGAAAGCGGCTGGCGGTGACGGGCTGCTCCGGTCAGACATCGGACTGAATTGACGGGGCGGACGAAGTCGTTGCCGCCTCACACGAGAAGGAAGTTTCCATGGCGGGCAGCGTCAACAAGGTCATTCTGGTCGGCAATCTGGGCCGCGATCCGGAAATCCGCTCCATGCCGAACGGCGACCGCATCGCCAATCTGTCCATCGCCACGTCCGAGACCTGGCGCGACAAGTCCTCGGGCGAGCGCAAGGAAAAGACCGAGTGGCACCGGGTCGTCATCTTCAACGACAACATCGTCAAGGTGGTCGAGAACTATGTGAAGAAGGGCTCGACCGTCTACATCGAGGGCGCGCTCCAGACCCGCAAATGGACCGACCAGCAGGGCGTCGAGAAATATTCGACCGAGATCGTGGTCAGCCGCTTCAAGGGTGAACTGACCATGCTGGGCGGCCGTTCGGAAGGCGGCTCGTCGGGCGGCGGTTACGGCGGCGGCGGTGGTCGCGGCGATGACGACTATTCCTCGGGCTTCTCAACCGGCGGCGCCAACAAACCGAGCGGCCCCAAGGAAAGCTACGACCTGAACGACGACATCCCGTTCTGAGGTCAGGCCGTTGTGGCGGGGGCCTTACAGCTATCGTGAGGATCCCGCCGTTCCGGCCTTTCCGGACGACCGGCCCCTGGTTCTGTTCGATGGCGACTGCGCGCTCTGCTCCGGCTCGGCGCGCAAGATACTGAAGCATGACAGGGCAGGGAATATCCGGCTCGCGCCGACGCAGTCGCCTCTGGGTCGGGCGCTCCTCGTCCACTACGGCGTGGATCCCGACGATCCCTATACGATGCTGTTGATCCAGGACGGCGTTGCGCGCGTGCGGTCCGACGGCGTTCTGGACATCGCCGCCCTGCTGCCGCCGCCCTATCGGCTGGCCGTCGTCGGGCGGATCGTGCCGCGGATCGTGCGCGACACCCTCTATGACTTCATCGCGCGTCGCCGCCGCCGGTTTCCCGGCGCGGCCTGGTGCGCCATGCCGCCGAAAAGCGTCGATCTGACGGACCGGGTGCTGGGATGAGTGGACGCGTGCTGGTGCTGGGGGCCAACGGCTTCATCGGCTCGCATGTGGCGGCGGCTCTGTCGTCGGCCGGCTGGTCCGTTTGCGCCGGGGCGCGCCGTATCGCCGAACCCGTCCGTCGCGCGCCGACGTTCGACTGGGTCGTCGCCGACTTCGCCAAGCTGACGACACCCCGGGCCTGGGCGCCGCTGCTGGTCGGCGTGGAGGCGGTGGTGAACTGCGTCGGCGTGCTTCAGAATGGGGCGGGCGACAGCACGCGCGCCGCCCATGTCGATGGTCCCCGCGCCTTGATCGCCGCGTGCGAGGCGGCGGGCGTGCGGCGGCTGGTGCATATCTCCGCCGTGGGCGCGGACGACGGGGCCGGCACCGACTACGCCCGCACGAAGGCCGAGACCGAGCGAATGATCGAGGCCAGCGGCCTGGATTGGCTGATCCTTCGGCCGTCGCTGGTGGTCGATCGCGCGGCCTTCGGGGGCACAGGCCTGATCCGGGCGCTGGCGGCGTTTCCGTTGTTCAGCCCGGTCGTGGGCGGCGACCAGATTTTCCGCCCGATCCCGCTGGGCGACCTGTCCGCCGCCGTCGTCGCAGCGCTGAAGCCCGCCGCGCCGTCGCGTCTAACGCTTGATATGCCGGGGCCGGAGCCGGTGACCATGGTCGAGACGATGCGTCTTTATCGCGATTGGATGGGGTTGAGCCCGGCGCCGGTGATCCGCGTTCCGCGTGTGCTGGCCGCGCCCGCCCTCGCGATCGGAGATATGCTGGGTCGGTTGGGATGGTCCTCGCCGATCCGCACGACGGCGATCAAACAGATGGACCACGACGTGTCTGGCCGCGACAGCGGCTGGGCGCAGGCGCTTGGCGTGCCGTCGCGCGGATTCACACGCTTCCTCGCCGAGACCCCAGCCTCGGTTCAGGACGTCTGGCACGCGCGGCTCTGGTTCGTGCGGCCGATCTCAATCGTGACCCTGGGCCTGTTCTGGTTGATCACCGGCCTGATCAGCTTCGGCCCGGGTTGGGACCGCGCCGTCGCCATCCTGCATGAGGGCGGTTACGGCCGCATGGCCGGCCCCATCGCCTGGTGGGGCGCGCTGCTGGACGTGGTGCTGGGGCTGATGCTGTTCGTGCGGCCGTGGACGGCGCGGGTGGCGATCTTCATGTGCTTGGCCACGGTCGGCTATCTGACGGCCGCGACGCTCAGCCTGCCGCACTTCTGGATCGATCCGCTGGGACCATGGCTCAAGGTCCTGCCGATGATGGCCCTTTGCCTGTTCGTGGCGGCGACGGACGCGCGTCGATGACCGCTTATGTGCTGCTCAAGATCGTTCACATCCTGTCGGGCGCGGTGCTGTTCGGCACAGGCGCCGGCATCGCCTTCTTCATGCTGCGCGCTCACGCGACCAAGGACGCCAGGACCGTCGCCGAGGTCGGCCGCATCGTCGTTCTGGCTGATTTCGTCTTCACCGCGACCGCCGTGGTGATCCAGCCAATCAGCGGCCTGGGCCTGATCCATCTGCAGGGCTGGTCCCTGACCAGTCCGTGGCTGCTGGCCGCCTATGGGCTTTATGTCCTGATCGGCGTCTGCTGGTTGCCGGTCGTGTGGATCCAGTACCGGATGATGAAGTTGGCCGAACAAGCGGCAGGGGAGGGCGCCGCCCTGCCGTCCGCCTATCATCGGCTGTTCCGTTGGTGGTTCGCCCTGGGCTGGCCCGCCTTCGCCGGCGTCCTGGCCATCTATTGGCTGATGGTCGCCAAGCCGAACTTCTGAGCGGAAACCTGAGGTCATCCAAAGTGAGCCGACGCGGCAGCCGCGCCGTGCCATAGGGCGGTCATGACCGACGTCCGTTCCGAAATTGCGCCTGCGCCTGCGCCCGCGCCCCTGCCCAAGAGGCCTCACGCCCTGACAGGGTTGGAGATCGCCGCCATCGTGGCGATCATCGTGGTGTGGGGCGTCAACAACGCCGGGGCCAAGCTGGCGACGCAGGAGTTGTCGCCGCTGCTGGTCGGCGCCATCCGGTTCGGCATCGCCACCGCCTGTCTGATCGCCTTCGTGCGGCCGCCGTTCCCAGACTGGAAGAGCCTGATGCTGATCGTGATCATCGGCGGGCCGATCCAGTACGGCCTGGCCTACACGGCCTACTGGCTGGCGACGGACGTCAGCCCGGTGACGGTGGCCAACCAATTGTGGATTCCCTTCACCACCCTGTTCGCCTTCCTGATCCTGGGCGAGCGGCTGTCCAAGGCGGCCTTGGTCGGTATGGGCGTGGCCTTCGTCGGCGTGGCCTGGATGACGCTGGACGCCCATGCGCTGCAGGACTGGAAGGCCATTCTGGTCGCCATCGCAGCCGGCGCCGCCTGGGGCGTGACCACGGTGGTCGCGCGTCGCACCACCTCCATCCCGCCACTGAAGATGCAGGGTCTGCTGGCGCTGGGCGCCTTTCCCGTCATGGCCTTCGGTTCGGCGGTGTTCGAGCATGGCCAGTGGGAGGCGGTGAAGCGCGCCACGCCCATGGTCTGGGCCTCGTTGCTGTGGGCGGGCGTCGTGTCGTCCGTGCTGGCGACGACCCTGCTGTTTTGGTTGGTCCAGCGGCGCGAGGCGGGGCGGGTGACGCCCTATCTGCTGGTCACGCCGGTGGTGTCGATGTTCATCGGCTGGAGCTTCATGGGCGACATCCTGACGCCGCAGATTTTGACGGGATCGGCCATCACCATGGGCGGGGTGGCCCTTGTGGCCCTGGCCGAACGGGGCTTGCGCGCGGGCGCCGCCAAGGCTTGATCTGTTCCTGATCGTTTCAGGAGCCCGCCATGCACCACGCCCCCCTCGACGCCGACCACGTCTCCCGCCGCTGGCTGGGCAAGGCGAAGCACGATCTTGCGGCGAACGAAGCCGTCGTCGTTCAGAGCACCGCCGATCGTCGCCCTGTTTCCGAAGACATCAACGAGACCTTCGACGACCGCCAAACCTTTGGAGAGCGGCTGGCCGATCGGGTTGCGGCCTTCGGCGGTTCTTGGCCGTTCATCATCGCGTTTGGCGTCTTCCTGGCGATCTGGACCGGGCTGAACCTGCTGCTGCGCAAGGAAGCCTTCGACCCCTATCCCTTCATCTTCCTGAACCTGGTCCTGTCGATGCTGGCGGCGATCCAGGCGCCGGTCATCATGATGAGCCAGAACCGCCAGGCGTCAAAGGATCGGCTGGATGCGGGCAATGACTACCAGGTCAATCTGAAAGCCGAGATCGAGATCATGGCCCTGCTGGAGAAGGTCGAACACCTGACCGCCCGGCAGGAGGAGCAGACCGAACTGATGCGCCGTCTGCTCGCACAAAAAGAGACCCGCTGAACGCTGTCCGGCGGGCCATCTTCCGTATCGTAGAAAGACTTAGCTTGCGCTGAGCGCCGCGCAGGCCACCCGGTCGCCGGCGCCGCCGATGGGCTGGGTCGAATGGTCGTCGGGGTTGGCGTGGATGATGATGGCCGAGCCGTCGGCGTCCCACAGCCATTGGCCGGGGCCTTCGGACGAGATCCGGGCGCGGGTCGTGAACAGCTCCGCGTTCACCTTGCCGTCCGCACCGGCCCAGACATTGGGAAGGTCGCCGTCGTCCGGCCCGGCGGCGTTCAACAGGCCGTGCGGAGCCTTGGGCTCGCCGTGGTTGATGTGGGCGCCGGACGAGGTGAAGGGCGCGGCGCATTCGCCGGTCGCATGGATGTGGATGCCGTGCCAGCCAGGTGTCAGACCCGAAGCCTCGATCTTCATCAGCAGGCCGGTCGGCCCCTGACGCAAATCGACGCGGCCGATATTGGCGCCCGAGGCGTTGATCAGAACCGCCTGTCCCGTCGCGCCGACGGGCGCGCGTTCGACGGCCGCCTGGGGCGCGTTTCCGGTCGCGGCGCAGGCGGTTATCAAGGCCAAGGGGGAGGCGAGGAGAAGGGCGGCGGCGAGGCGGGTGGCGCGCATGTCGAAAGTCCTTTCAGAGACGGGCTTTCACGGCGACGTCGCTTTGCCACCGAGGCCCTGGAATGCTAGAAATCGTCACAGCGGATCACGTTCCGATTCCGGCCGCATAAAGCCACGCTTCATTGACCGACGACAGCTACGAAAACGCCGCATCTCCGATCGTTCCGGGAGGCGGCGGCTCCGACATTTCCACGATCACGATCGAGGACGAACTGAAGCGTTCGTACCTCGACTACGCCATGAGCGTGATCGTCTCGCGCGCGCTTCCCGACGCCCGGGACGGGCTGAAACCGGTTCACCGTCGCATCCTGTATTCGATGCACGACCTGAACATGACGCCCGAGCGCAGCTATTCGAAATGCGCCCGCGTGGTCGGTGACGTGCTGGGCCGGTTCCACCCTCATGGCGACGCCTCGGTCTATATGGCCCTGGTGCGGATGGCGCAGCCGTTCTCGATGGGGCTGATGCTGGTCGACGGCCAGGGCAACTTCGGTTCGGTCGACGGCGATATGCCCGCCTCGATGCGTTACACCGAGGCCCGGATGGCCCCGGCCGCCGTCGCCCTGATGGCCGACATCGACAAGGACACGGTCGATTTCCAGCCGAACTACGACGAGAAGGAGCTGGAGCCGGTCGTCCTGCCGAGCCGGATTCCGAACCTGCTGGTCAACGGCGCGGGCGGCATCGCCGTCGGCATGGCGACCAACATCCCGCCGCACAATCTGGGCGAGGTCGTGGATGCGGCCCTGGCCCTGCTGGATGATCCCAACGTCTCCGACGACGCCCTGCTTGACATCGTGCCCGGTCCGGACTTCCCGACCGGCGGCGAGATCATGGGCCGCACCGCGCCGCGCAACGCCCTGCGCGACGGTCGCGGCTCGGTCGTCGTGCGCGGCCGCGCCTCGGTGGAAGAGATCCGCAAGGACCGCGAGGCCATCGTCGTCACCGAACTGCCCTATCAGGTCAACAAACAGACCCTGATCGAGCGCATCGCCGAAATGGTGCGCGAGAAGCGGCTGGAAGGCATTTCCGACGTTCGCGACGAATCCGACCGCCAAGGCATGCGGATCGTAATCGAGCTGAAGCGCGACGCGTCCGGCGACGTGATCCTGAACCAGCTGTGGCGCTATACCGCCATGCAGAGCTCGTTCGGCGTCAACATGCTGGCGCTGAACCACGGCCGGCCCGAGCAGATGGGCCTGCGTCAGCTGCTGCAGATCTTCCTCGATTTCCGCGAGGAAGTCGTCGTTCGCCGCGTCAAGTTCGAGCTGAACAAGGCCCGCGACCGCGGCCACGTCCTGGTCGGTCTGGCCGTCGCCGTCGCCAATATCGACGAGGTGATCCACATCATCCGATCGTCGGCCGATCCGACCGAGGCGCGCGAGCGTCTGCAGGCCAAGGCCTGGCCCGTCGGCGACATGATGGCCCTGGTCGAGCTGATCGCCGATCCGCGCACCGTCATCGTCGAGGGCGACAAGATACGCCTGACCGACGAACAGGCCCGCGCCATCCTGGCCCTTACCCTGTCGCGTCTGACCGGCCTGGGCCGCGACGACATTTTTGGCGAGGCGCATGGCCTGGCCGACACCATCCAGGGCCACCTGACCATCCTGTCGGACCGCAAGAACGTCCTGGCCATCATCCGCGACGACCTGATCGACGTGAAGGATCGGTTCGCCGTTCCGCGCCGCACCCTGATCGGGGAAGGCGACGGCGAGATGGAGGATGAGGACCTGATCCCACGCGAGGATATGGTCGTCACCGTCACCCACGGCGGCTACGTCAAGCGCGTGGCCCTGAACGCCTATCGGACCCAACACCGCGGCGGCAAGGGTCGCAGCGGCATGTCGATGAAGGACGAGGACGCCATCACCGGCGTCTTCAGCGCCTCGACCCACACCCCTGTCCTGTTCTTCGCCACCAACGGCAAGGCCTACAAGCTGAAGACCTGGCGTCTGCCGCTGGGCAATCCGCAGTCGCGGGGCAAGGCCTTCGTCAATCTGCTGCCCATCGAGCCGGGCGACAGCATCATGAACGTCCTGCCTTTGCCCGAGGACGAGACGACCTGGGGCGACTACGACATCATGTTCGCCACCTCGAGCGGCGACGTGCGGCGCAACAAGCTGTCGGACTTCGCCACGGTGAACCGCGCCGGCAAGATCGCCATGAAGCTGGAAGGCTCTGACCGCATGGTCGGCGTCGGCCTGTGCACGGCCGACGACGACGTGCTGCTGACCACGGCGCTGGGCCGCGCGATCCGGTTCAAGGCCGACGACGTGCGCGTGTTCAAGGGACGGGATTCGACCGGCGTTCGGGGCGTGCGGCTGCAGGACGGCGACGAGGTCATCTCCATGGCCATCCTGGGCCGTGTGGACGCGACGCCGGAAGAACGCGCCGCGTACGTCAAACACGCCAACGCCATGCGCAAGGCCCTGGCCGGCGCGGATGCGGAAGAGGACGCGCCTGTTGTCGAGGCCGACGACGAGGCCGCCGGCGACGCCGTTCTCTCGGTCGAGCGGATCGCCGAACTGGGCGCCGCCGAACAGTTCATCCTGACGGTCACTGAAACCGGCTTCGGCAAGCGGTCCTCGGCCTACGAATACCGCCGTACCGGTCGTGGCGGTCAGGGTCTGACGGCCCACGGCCTGGGCGGTCGCGCCGGCACGCGTCTGGCGGCGGCCTTCCCGGTCGAGGAGACGGACGATCTGCTGCTGGTCACTTCGGGCGGTCAGATGATCCGCACCCGCATCGACCAGGTCCGCATCGTCGGCCGCTCCAGCCAGGGCGTCACCATCTTCCGCACCGGCAAGGACGAGAAGGTCGTCTCGGTCGAACGCCTGCCGGAAAGCGGCGGCGCGGATGATGCCGATGTCGCCGGCGACGAGGGCGGCGAGGCCTGATCCGCCTCCGCGCAGCGGAGCAGGGAAGGATCGCTTGAGCATGGAGATCCTGATCGACGGCCTTCCCGCCACGCCTGACGACCTGGCGCACCTGGCCTTGGTCAACTACGGCGCCTACACCTCCTTCCGCGTCGAGCACGGCGCCGCGCGCGGCCTCGACCTCCACCTCGCGCGTCTGGAGCAGGCCGCCGTCGAACTGTTCGGCGAAAGCCCCGGCGAGGCGGAGTTTCGGCGTCTGATGGCGTTGGCCGTCGCCGGTCGTGACGCCTGCTGGCTGCGTGTCAGCCTGTTCTCGCCCGAGATCGGCCATCGCAACCCGACCTACGTCGGCCGACCGAAGGTGATGACCAGCGTCTCCCCTGCGCCGCCGCCGCTGGCGAACCGGGTGCGGATCACCGCCATGCCCAATGAACGCGAGACGCCGCATCTGAAGCATTTCGCCACCTTCGGCCTGATTCGGGCCCGCCGCGCTGCGCGTGCCGCCGGGTTTGACGACGCCCTGTTTGTGGATGGTGAAGGGCGGGTGTCAGAGGGCACGCTGTGGAACATCGGCTTTGTCCAGGGCGACCGGATCGTCTGGCCCCAGGCCCCGATGCTGGCCGGCGTGACCCAGGCCTTGATCACGCGCGGGCTGCCCCAGGTCGGTCTGACCAGTGAAATGCGGCCGATCCGTCTCGACGAGATCGGCGCGTTCGACGCCGCCATTCTTTGCAACAGCGCCACGCCCGTCTGTCCGATCACCGCCATCGACGATGTCGCATTCGCCAATGATCCGGTCTCGCTCGCCAAGGTCGAAGCGGCCTGGAGCGCCCAGGCGCCCCAGCCCATCGCGGATCATGACGATGACGAAGGCGTCAGCTGGCTAGGCCGCTGATTTCGCACCTGCTAAACGACGCTGACGCCACGCGACAGGCCGGGGAGACACGCATGCGCATCGGACTTTATCCGGGCACCTTCGACCCGGTGACGAACGGGCATACCGACATCATCAAGCGCGCGCTGAAGCTGGTGGACCGGCTGGTCATCGGCGTGGCCCAGAACGACGACAAGGGGCCGCTCTTCTCCACCGCCGAGCGGGTCGAGATGCTGAAGGCCGAGATGGCGCCGCTCGGCGGCGACATCGTGGTCCAGCCGTTCTCGACCCTGCTGATGCATTTCGCCGAAGAGCTGGACGCCAGCGTCATCATCCGGGGTCTGCGCGCCGTCGCCGACTTTGAATACGAGTTCCAGATGACGGCCATGAACCAGCGCCTCAATCAGGACATCGAGACCGTATTCCTGATGGCCGATCCGCGCCATCAGGCGATCGCCTCGCGGCTCGTCAAGGAGATCGCCCGGCTGGATGGCGCGATCGACAGTTTCGTCAGCCCCGTTATCGCCGAGCGCGTGCGGGCCAAGGTCAAGAACGGTTAGGGTAGACAAGACCATGCGTACCGCCATCATCGCAGCGACCGTCGCCGCTCTTCTCGCGGCTGGCGCGGCCCAGGCCCCCGCTGTGGCGCAAACGGCGCCGGCGGCGTCCGACTGGCGCACCATTGCGCCGGAAAACCTGCTGGTTATCGATACGTCCAAGGGGCGGGTGCTGGTCGAACTGATCCCCGTCGCCGCGCCCAACCATGCGGAACGCATCCGGACCCTGGCCAACCAAGGATTCTACGATGGTCTGAAGTTCCATCGCGTCATCCCTGATTTCATGGCGCAAACCGGCGATCCGAAGGGCACGGGCGAGGGCGGCAGCGAACTGCCGGACCTGAAGGCCGAGTTCAGCTTCCGTCGTGGGCGCGACGCTGGCTTCGTCGCCGTGCCCAGCGTCGGTGCGGGCGTGCGCGGTCTGGTCGGCGATCTGCCGGTCCAGACCCAACCCGACGCTCAGATGATGGTTACCGCCGACTTCAAGGTCGACGCCCACGGCCTGTTCTGTCCCGGCGTGCTGGGCATGGCCCGCTCGGGGTCGCCCGACAGCGCCAACAGCCAGTTCTTCCTGATGATGGGCGCGCGCGAACAACTGGACGGTATCTACACCGCCTTCGGTCGCGTGGTGTCCGGCCTGGACGTGGTCGGCAAGCTGAAGAAAGGTTCGGACGCCGAGGACGGCAAGGTGACCGATCCCGACATCATGACCCGCGTCCGCATGGCCTCGGCCCTGCCCGAAGCCGAGCGTCCGACGGTGCGCGTGCTGAACGCCGGCAGCGCCGCCTTCGCCGAACGGATCGCCACGGCGCGCGCCGCGCGCGGCGCGGCCTTCAGCGTCTGCGATGTTCAGCCGGTCGCCGAAGTGACGGGCGGCTGAGGCTTTCGCAAACGGGAGAGGGGAAGATGACGATACGAACGATGGCGATGGCGGCGGCCGTGCTGGCTGCGACGGCGGGCGCCGCCCTGGCGCAAGACGCGACCGCAGTTCCCGCGCCTCCGCCGCCGCCCGGCGAATGGCGCACGATCGCGCCCGAGAACCTGCTGGTCATCGACACCAACAAGGGCCGGGTTCTGGTCGAACTGGTGCCCCAGATCGCGCCCGCCCATGTCGAACGCATCAAGCTGCTGGCGTCGCGCGGATTCTTCGACAACCTGGTCTGGCACCGGGTAATCGACTGGTTCATGGCCCAGACCGGCGATCCGCTGGGCACGGGCGAGGGCCAGAGCTGGTATCCCGACCTGAAGGCCGAGTTCACCTTCCGACGTGGCGCGGACATGGCCTTCACCCCGGTGGCGGCTCCGGTCGGCGCCCTGGTCGGCTTCATCGATTCCATTCCGGTCCAGACCCAGCCCGACGCCCTGATGTCCGGCACCAGCGACAAGAAGGTCCACGGTTGGGCGCTATATTGCCCGGGCGTCGCGGGCATGGCGCGTGACGAAGGTAACGACACCGCCAACAGCCAGTTCTTCCTGATGCGTCAGGCCTATCCGGCGCTGGAAAAGCGCTACACCGTCTGGGGTCGGGTCGTGTCCGGTCTGGATGTCGTGCGATCGCTGAAGGCCAGCGACACGCCGGATGGTCTGGTTCAGGGACCGGATCAGATGACCCGTGTCCGCGTGGCGTCGGATCTGCCCGCCGCCGAACGTCCGACGGCCGCTGTCCTCAACACCAACTCCGCCACCTTCCAGACCCTGGCGCAGCAGGCGCGTCAGGCGCGCGGCGCGGATTTCTCGGTCTGCGACATCGAACTGCCGGTGCGCGTGACGCCCGCCGCCTGATCAGGTGGCGGCGGCCGGCCGCCCCCGACCGCGTCGCCGACGCCGTCCCCTCGGCGGTTTCTTGTCTTCGCGCATCCGTTGCAGCAGCAGGCCTTCGCGCAGGCCCCGGTCCGCGACCCGCACGCGTTCCGACGGCCAGGCGCGCTGCACCGCCTCCAGGATGGCGGCGCCCGCCAAAACGAGATCCGCCCGATCGGGACCGATGCAGGCCTCGCGCGCTCTCCCATCGGGCCCCAGCGCCTTCAGGCGATCCGCCGCCGCCTCGCAGTCGGCGCGCGTCATCCACAAGCCATCGACCCGGTCGCGATTGTAGCGCGGCAGATTCAGGTGGATGCCCGCCAGGCTGGTGATCGCGCCCGAGGTGCCGACCAGATGCGCCCGGTTCTGCCGGAACAGCTCGAGCATCGGTTCATCGACGATCCCGCCCGCTGCAATGGCCGCCCCCATGTCGGCGACCATGGCCTCGTACCAGGCCTCGCCGGAGTGCGGCGGCTCGGGATGCCGCTCGGCCAGGGTCACAACCCCCACCGGCGCCGACATCCAGGCGGTGGTCGTCCAGTCGGTTCCGCTGCGCTTCAGCCACGACATCTCGGTCGAGCCGCCACCAACATCGATGACCAGCACCGCCTCGGCCTTGGGGTCGATCAGATTCAGGCATCCCTCGACCGCCAGACGCGCTTCTTCGGCGGGATCGATGATGCGCAGGCGCAGGCCCGTGCCCTTGCGCACACGGTCGATGAAGTCGGCGCCGTTCTCGGCCGCGCGGCAGGCCTGGGTGGCGACGGCGCTCAATCGCGCCGAATCGACGCCCTTGCGCACGATCCGCTCGGCGCACAGGGCCAGGGCGTCATAGGCCCGGTCCATGGCGCGCGGGTCCAGAAGGCCCGTCCGCGACAGCCCTTCGCCCAGCCGCACGATGCGGCTGAAGCTATCGACCACGCGAAAGCCTTCGCGTGACGGCCGCGCGATCAGCAGCCGGCAATTGTTGGTCCCCAGATCGAGCGCGCCATACAGCGGCGCATCTCGACCCGACGCATCCCGCGAACGGGAAGGCTGGGACCGCTCGTCGCGCCGTCGAGGCGCGCCGTGGGTCTCCGGCATGGGCCGTCATCCGTTGTGGGCGGTCCAAAGCGGCGCCCGTCCTGGTCAGCCTAACCCGCCAGGATCGTCCGCGCCAAGCCATTCTGTCAGGAAGATGAACAGACCGGCAGGCATTGGGGTCATGCGCTTACTCGTATGAAGCGTGATGACCCGCATTCAGACCGCACGTTTCGCCATCGGCCAGATCGTACGCCACCGCGACGACGCCTTTCGTGGCGTCGTGATGGATGTCGATCACGCCTATGAGGGACCGGCCGGTGAAAGCGGCCTAGTCAGGCCGGACCAGCCCTTCTACCGCGTCTTCGCCTTGGGCGAGGATGGCGGCTTTGTCGCCTACGCCGCCGAGGGCGCTCTTGAAGACGGCGATTCCGTCCTGCTGCCCGATGACGCCGAGCGGTGGTTCACCACCGACGGCATGGGCCACCACGCTCCGCTGGACGAACGTCTGCACTGACGGTTGGAAGCCGTGGCGGCTCCGGGCTAGGATGGCGGCAAAAGAGGAATACGCCATGTCCGACTTCGAACACGTCTTCGAACAGCCGCCAGAGGGCGCGGCCGCCGACTGGACCATTCCCCAGAACTGGGCCGCCTATACCGAGGTCGAGCACCAGACCTGGGACACGCTTTACGCCCGGCAGATGAAGATCCTGCCCGGTCGCGCCTGCGACGCCTTCATGCGGGGACTGGACGCACTGGACCTGAACGCCGGCGGCATCCCCGACTTCGACGTGATCAATCCCAAGCTCCAGGCCCTGACCGGTTGGACCGTCGTCTGTGTGCCTGGCCTGGTCCCGGATGAGGTCTTCTTCGACCATCTGGCCAATCGCCGCTTCGTCTCGGGCCAGTTCATCCGCAAACCCGACCAACTGGATTATCTCCAAGAGCCCGACATCTTCCACGACGTCTTCGGCCACGTGCCGATGCTGACCGACCCAGATTTCGCCGCCTATATGGAGGCCTATGGCAAGGGCGGGCAGCGGGCGGCCAGCCTGGGCATGCTGCCGAACCTGGCGCGCCTGTACTGGTACACGGTCGAGTTCGGCCTGATGAAGGAGGCGGACGGCCTTCGCATCTACGGCGCCGGCATCGTTTCTTCGGCGACCGAGAGCGTTTTTGCTCTGGACGATCCTTCGCCCAACCGCCTGGGTTTCGACCTGGAGCGGGTGATGCGGACCCTCTACCGGATCGATGACTTCCAGCAGGTCTATTTCGTCATCGACAGCCTGGAAGCCCTGAAAGACGAGACCCTCAAGGACTTCGGCCCGGTCTATGCGGCGCTGAAAGGCAAGGACGACCTCGCCATCGAAACCGTCCTGCCGACCGACCACGTCTTCACCCGCGGCACCCAGGCCTACGCCCAGCGCGGCGGGCGGTTCGCGGCCTGATCGGCGTCAGGTGTGCGTGATCAGACTGTTGTGCTTGGTGTCGCGCATACGGATGAAGGTCAGCAGCGACAGTCCGATCATGCCGGTCACATACCAGAAGAATACGCTCTCGACGCCCGCGCCCTTAAGCCATAACGCCACATATTCCGCCGTGCCTCCGAACACCGCATTGGCGATGGCGTAAGGCAGAGCGACGCCGAGGGCGCGGATGTGGGCGGGGAACAACTCGGCCTTCACCACGGCGTTGATCGCGGTGTAGCCCGAAACGATGACCAGGCCGGCCAGCGCCAAGAGGAAGGCGACGAAAGGGCTCTCGACCGTCGATAGGGTCGTCATGATCGGCACGGTGCACAACACCCCCAGCACGCCGAAAGCGATCATCACGGGACGGCGTCCCACCCTGTCCGAAAGCGCGCCGACCGCCGGCTGAAGCAGCATGAAGACGAACAGGGCCGCCGCGCTGATTTCTGTCGCCGTGTTCTTGGAAAACCCGCTCGTATTGACCAGGAATTTTTGAAGGTAGGTGGTGTAGGTGTAGAAGGCCAAGGTGCCGCCGGCGGTCAGGCCCAGCACCATCAACGCCTCTTTCGGGTGTTTCAGGATCAACTGAACGGCGCTGGATTTCGGGGCGTCCTTGGCCTCGGTCGCCTTATGGGTCTCGTCCAGCCGGCGACGCAGCCAGAAGACGACGACCGCCAGGCCCGCGCCGACGAAGAAGGGAATGCGCCAGCCCCACGACGCCAGCGCCGTCTCGCTCAACGTATTTTGCAGCACGATCAACAGCAGCAGGGCGATCAACTGGCCCGAGATCAGGGTGACGTACTGGAAGCTGGACCAGAAGCCCCGGCGATGCGGCTCGGCCATTTCGGACAGATAGGTGGCGCTGGATCCGTATTCTCCGCCGACGCTCAGCCCCTGCAACAGCCGTGCGAACAGCAGCAGCGCCGGCGCCGCCAGGCCGATCGTGGCATAGCCGGGCGTCACGCCGATGATCAGCGAACCGGTGCACATCAGAGTCACTGAGAGGGTCAACCCCGCCTTGCGACCTTTGCGGTCGGCATAGACACCCATGATCCATGCCCCGATGGGCCGCATCAAGAAGCCCACCGCAAAGACGGCGGCGGCGCTCAGCAGTTGCGCGGTCGGGTCTTCGCTGGGGAAGAAGACCGGCGCGAAATACAGGGTGAATGCCGCATAGGCGTACCAGTCGAACCACTCCACCAGATTGCCGGCCGATCCGCCGACGATATTTCTCAATCGGCGGGCGGGGCTCATGGGCGCTGTGGTCGTCATGGCCGTATCAGCCTCTCTGGAAGGGGTAGAAGTCGGTTCCGAGGTTCAGGATCGTCGTCAACTCGTCCAGCGCGCTGCGGCTTTCCGTGAGCAGGTCAGGATCGGCCAGATCGGCGGGGCGCAGTTCGTCGCGGTACCAGCGCCCGGCCCAGTCCGACAGACGCGCATGCAGATCGTCGGTTAGGCGCACGGCCGGGTTCGTCGCCGCCAGCTCGGCCTCGGTCAGCACGACACGCAGCCGCAGGCAGGCCGGTCCGCCGCCGTTGCGCATCGACTGGCGCACGTCGACGTAGTGCACCTTGCCGATCGGACCGTTGGAGGCGGCCAGCGCTTGCGCCACCGCATGGCTGCGTGGGTTGTCGCGGGTCTCGGTCGGGCAGATCAGGGTCAGGCGATCCTCGCCCGGAACCTGGATCAGCATGGAGTTGAACAGATAGCTCGAGATCGCATCGGCCAGCGGCAGGTCGGCGGACGAGACCTCGACGAAGATCGGCTCGAACAGACCATCGGCCGCGCGGCGGATAGCGGCCTGGGTTGCGGCCGTGTCCTCGAACGCCAGCTCGTGGAAGAAGAGGGTGTCCAGCGCCCCGACGCAGACCACGTCGTTGTGGAAGGTGCCGCCGGCGATGGCGGTGCGGGATTGCTGGGCCAGGACCGGCCGTCCGGCTTCGTGGCGGCGCACGATGGCTTCCGACGCTTCGCGCGTCTGGCGGGCGGGGAAGGGGCCGTCCCAAGGCTCGAACGCCTCGCGACCCCAGACCAGCAGATTGACGCCGCGACCGCCATGCTCGGCGCACAGGCGAACGTGGTTCGCGGCGCCTTCGTCGGCCAGATGCGCGACCGCGGGCAGGGCGTCGTGGACGGCGAACCGGCTGGCGTCAGGAAATAGGGCGTCCAGTGCGCGCTTGGTCTGCCGGTGCTCCAGGCTGCGGTGCAGATTGGTGTGCAGATTGGCCGGCGTGAAATGCACCCGGCCGTCGGCGGCGTCGGCGCTGGGTGTCACGGTTGCGGCGTTGGCGGCCCACATGGGCGAGGCCGAACAGGCGGCGGCGGCGAACGAGGGCGCGCTCCGCCAGGCCCGCTCCAGGACCTGGGCGTCCGAGCCGGCGAAGCCTAGGGTCCGTAGGAAGGGGATATTCGGTCGCTCATGCGGCGGCAGGACGAACTGGGGCAGGCCCAGATCCGCCAGGGTCTTCATCTTGTCGAGGCCCTGAAGCACGGCCGCGCGGGGATTGGACGCCTCGCCCTTGTTCAGGCTGGAGGCCAGATTGCCCGGCGACAGACCGGCGTAGGAATGGGTCGGCCCGATCAGACCGTCGGCGTTGGCCTCGACAGCGCTGATCATCGCAATCCCTTGATCTCGCCTTCGATGTTGGCGACGGCGTCGGCCTCGAAACTGGCGACCGGATAGGCGCAATAGTCGGCGGCGTAATAGGCGCTGGGCCGGTGGTTGCCGCTGGCCCCCAAGCCGCCGAACGGCATGTCGCCGGCGGCGCCGGTGGTCGGACGGTTGAAGTTGACCACGCCCGCGCGGATGCGGCGGATGAAGTGGTCCCAGTTCTTCGGATCATCGCTGACCAGACCGGCGGACAGGCCGTAGCGGGTTGCGTTCGCCGCCTGGATCGCCGCCTCGAACGACCCGACGCGCGTCACTGACAGGAAGGGGGCGAACATCTCTTCGTCAGGTACGTCGACCCCCGTCACGTCGATGATGGCCGGCTTGACGAAAGCGCCCGGAAGGTTGGCGACCGGCCCCGAGGCGCGGATGACCTTGGCCCCGCTGTCGATCCGGTCCTGCAACGCCTTCAGCGCCGCCTCGGCCGCTCGCGCCGAGATCAGCGGGCCGGCATAGGATTCGGGATCGCTGTCCCAAGGGCCAAAGATCAGCCGGTCGGACAGGGCTGCGATGGCTTCGACGATCGCATCGCCCAGCGGTCCTTCCGGCACGATCAGGCGGCGCGCGCACGAGCAACGCTGGCCGGTGGTGATGAAGGCGGATTGAACGGCGATGCCCGCGACGGCCTCTGCATCCGCTGCGTCCCACACGACCAACGGATTGTTGCCGCCCAGCTCCAGCGCCAGGATGACGTGGGGATCGTCTGCGAACTTCCTGCGGAAATGCGCGCCCGCCGCGCCCGATCCGGTGAACATCAGGGCGTCGATGCCGGCGTCCAGCAGGGCCGCGCCCGTCTCACGCCCACCCTGGACCACATTGACCACGCCGGTGGGCAGATCGGCGGCGGCGAAGGCTTCGGCCATCACCTGACCGACCAGTGGCGTTTCTTCCGACGGCTTGAAGACGACGGTATCGCCGGCCAGCAGGGCCGGGACCATATGGCCGTTCGGCAGATGGCCGGGGAAGTTGAACGGGCCAAGCACCGCCGCAACGCCGTGCGGACGGTGCCGCAGGGTCGCGCGGCCAAACGCCGTGTCGCTGGTCCGTTCGCCGGTTCGCTCGTCATAGGCGCGGATCGAGATATCCACCTTGCCGATCATGGCGGCGGCCTCGGTCTTGGTTTCCCAAAGCGGCTTGCCGGTCTCGCGCGCGATGGCCTCGGCGATCTGGGGCGCGCGGTCTTTCAGGACGGCCTGATAGCGCTTCACCGCGTCGATCCGGTCGGCGCGCGGCGCATCGGCCCAGGCGGGGAAGGCGGCGCGGGCGGCGTCGACGGCGGCCTGAACCTGAGCCGGGCTGGCGGCGTCGCCCTCCCAGTTAGTCGCTTCGGTGGCCGGATCGGTGGAGGTGAAACGGGTCATGATTTTACTCGCACAGGGTCTCCGCTGCGCACCTTGAGCGCGGCGGCGGTTTCGGCGGTCAGGTGAACGGCGTCGCCATCGATGTCGGCCTTGGCGCGGACGGCGCGGAATGCGGCGACGCTGTCGGTCGAGATCAGGGCCGGCAGTTCGGCCTCGACGCCCTCGACGATCTGGACCGTCAGGCGCCGAGCGTCACGCACAGTCCGGATATTGTCGCGACCGCAGGCGACGGTCGGACCGGCGTCGAAGATGTCGACCAGACCATTGGGCCGGAAGCCCTCGCTTTCCAGCAGGGCCATGGCCGGCACGCCTTGTGGATGGACCTTGCCGATCACCGCGCGGGCCGGTTCGGGCAGCAGTTCGACATAGATCGGATGCCGCGGGGCCAGGTCCAGGATGAACTGTTTGTCCGTCGAGCCGGTCATTCGATCGGCGTGGTCGAACTCCATCGGAAAGAACTTGTGCGCCACATGGTCCCAGAACGGGCAGGCGCCGTCGGGCGTGAAGACCCCGCGCAGCTCGGCCAGCACATTGTCGGCGAAGAGCTCGGGCTGGGCGCCGATCAGCATGTATCGCGACTGGCTGAGCAGACGGCCCGCGCCGCCCTTTCGCCGATCCGCCTTCAGGAACAAGGATCCGACCTCGGTCCAGCCCGTGCATTCGTTGACCAGAACCAGCGTCTGGTGGTCCAGCTTCACCCCCAGCGAGGGCGACTGGACGGTGTTGTTGACGACGCGGAACGAGAAGAAGGGCCGCTTCAGCCCCACCGTCGCCTTGACCGAGCCGACGCCGTCGATGTCGCCCGTGTCGCCGTCTTCCAGCATCAGGGTGTACCAGGCCTCTTGCCAGGGCACGCGACCTTCGAAGCTCGCCTGACTCAGCTCCAGCCGATCGGCCAGGGCGTCGGGATCTTCAGGCAGGCTGGTGAAGCCGGGGCCGGATAGGATGGCCAGTTCCAGCAGATGATCGAGATCGGCGGGGCCGGCGGGACGGACGACAAGCATTCTACAGGGTTTCCATCCGCAGGGATTTCAGTTTGGCCGCATCGATTTCACCCGAAGCGATCTTGCACAGGATCAGAGCGCTGAGCTGGGCGCGTTCGACGAAGCTGTCGGGCCAGGCGAACTCCTGATCCGAATGGATGTCTCCGCCGCGCACCCCCAGGGTGTCGATATTGGGCAGGCCGGCGGCATGCAGATTGTTGCCCTCGCACACTCCGCCCGACGGTTTCCAGGCGATGGGTTGGCCCAGCAGGGCGCCCGCCTCTTTCACCGCTTCGAACAGGGCGGTCTGGGCGGCGTCCATCGGTTTGGGCGCACGGGTGAAGCCACCGTGCAAATCCAGCGTCAGGCCCTCGAACGGCGGCGTCGCGGCGATGGCCCGCACGGATGCGTCGATCCAGTCTGCGGCGGCCTTGTCCGGCACCCGGACGTTGAACCGCACCACGGCGTTGTCGGCGACTACGTTCAGCGCGGCCCCGCCCGAAATCTTGGCGACGTTGACGGTGACGCCCTCGTGCTGACCGTTCAGGCCGTGAAGGGCGGCGGCGATGATGGCGGCGCCGGCCACCGCATTGCGGCCTTCGTCGAAGGCGCGTCCGGCGTGGGCGGCGCGACCCGTGACGATCAGATGATAGTTGCCGCTGCCCTTGCGCGCGCCGGCCAGCGTGCCGTCCGCCAGCGCCGGTTCGTAGGTCAGGCCGACATGGCCGCGCGCACCCAGCTCGGCCAGCAGCGGTGCGGACGCCGGCGATCCGATTTCCTCATCGGGGCTCAGCAGCACCGTCCAGCCGACGCCGTGTTTGTACGGATAGGTCTCGAACGCCTCCAGTGCGGCCAGCAGCACGCTGATCCCGCCCTTCATGTCAGCGACGCCCGGCCCGTTCAGGGCGCCGTCGGCGCGCGTGGTCACGGTCTGGAACCGGCTGTCGGCGGGGAAGACGGTGTCATAGTGGCCGGTCAGCACGACCTGGATCGACGCATCCGGCCGGGCGGTGATCTTCAGGGCGTCGGCATGGGCCTCGGTCCGCACCGATCCGTCGTCGGCGACGGTGGTCGAACCCTGCGTCGGGAGACGTTCGACACGGGCGGGCAGGGCGCTCGCCGCCGCTTCCAGAACATCCAGCACAGCATTCAGTCCGGCGGCGTTGCGGCTGCCGGAGTTGATGTTCGCCCAGTCGATGGTGCGGCCGATGATCGTCTCGCGTCGCGCGGCGACGTGGTCGAGGACGGCCTGGTCCGAGGTCAGAATCCGCATCGGCCGGACCCTAGACGCCTCGACCCCAAAGGTGAAGGTCGGGGCCTGTAAGTCATCGCCGATCACCGCTAGGTTCCGCTCGAAGCGAGGGCCCCATGACACGCAACAAGATCGATCTCTGGCTCCGCGCCATGAACCCGCTGAAGCTGCCGCGCGGCATGGCCGAGGCTCAGCGTTCGGCGCGCGCCATGGTGATCGGCCTGGTCATCGCCCTGATCGTCGGCCTGATCCCGACCTGGTGGATGTTCACCTCGGGCTGGTTCGAAAAGGCGATGAGCGCGGAATACGCCAAGATGGGCCTGTCGGCTGATCAGTTGGCCATGCAGCAGGAGATGATGAAGGTCATGTGGCCGTTCGCTATCGCCTCTGGCGCGATCTTCTCCGTCCTGTTCTATGGCGTCGTGGCGGTGGTTCAGTGGCGCATGATGACGCGCGCCATCCCGATCATCATGCTGGCGCTGATCGCCTACAGCGTGGTGGCCAATCTGGGGATGCGGCTGCTGGGGACCATGCCGTCGCCGGACCTTCCGCTGTGGATCAACCTGACGACCTGGCCCGCCTTGATCGTGTCGGGCGTGATCTATGTCGCGTCGCTGCAGGGCGCCATGCTGCTGCATCGTCTGAAGCAGGAGGCGTGATGTCGGTCATCCTTTACCACAATCCGAAATGCAGCACGTCGCGCAACGCCCTCGCCCTGCTGCGCGAGCAGGGCGTCGAGCCGACGGTGGTCGAATATCTGAAGACCGGATGGGACCGCGAGACGCTGGAGCGATTGGCGTGCAGAACCGGCGTCGGTTTATCGGGCCTTCTGCGCAGGAAGGAAGCCGACGCCAAGGCGCTGCTGGACGCCGGCGCGGATGACGAAGCCATACTGGCCGCAGCGATCGGTCGGCCGATCCTGATCGAACGTCCGATCGTCGAAACCGACAAGGGCGCCGTCATCGGCCGACCCGTGGAGCGGGTGCTGGACGTTCTCTAGCCACAGATCCGGCGGGGCGGCCTAGCGGTTGCGGCCGCCCCGGTTCGGACGACGGTCGCCCGCCTCCCGGCTTTCGTGACGCCAGCGGATCGACAGGCTGGTCTGGCCCTGGCCGCCGAACTGCGAGGCGATGGCGACGTTGCGCCGAGGCTGCCATTCGACCTTGACCGCCGCGCCGTTCTGACCGCCGCCGATGACCTCCAGATAGACGTCGTCGGTGATGTAACGACCGCCGGCGACCGTCACCGCCGAGGCGTCGCCGCCGAACGACAACCGGTCCAGACCCGCCAGTTCGCGCAGGTTGCCGATCACGTCGAACCCGCCGCCGCCCGCCAGGGCCGCGACCCCGGCCGCCAGCTGAGCCGCCTCGAAGGCCGACAGCTGCGACGCGGACCGTCCGAACAGCACCTGCGACAGGATTTCGTCCTGGGGCAGGGACGGGGTGGAGGTCAGGGCGATCTTCGGTTCCGCGGCCGTTCCGGTGACGTTGATCGAAGCGGTCAGGGCCGCGTCCTCACGCGTCGCCGCCAGGTTCAGACGGATCTGCTTGGGATCGGTCGACAGGGTGACGCGTCCGGTGTCATCGAACACGAACCGCTTGCCCGCGAACTCGTAATCCCCGCGCACCACATTGGCCGTGCCGGTCAGCTGCGGCTGGGCGATGGTGCCGCGCACCCGGGCGTTCACGTCCAGGATCACGTTCAGGCCGCGACCGTTGAACCGCACCTTGCCGCCGCTGGAACGCAGGACGATGTCCATGCCGATCTGCGGGCCGCGCGCCTTCTGCTCGGTCTCTTCCGGATCGCCGCCGGGACGATTGATCTCGACCACATCCATCGAGACGATGCCGGTCGCGCCGGGCAGTTCCGGTTCGATCTTGGCCTCATCGATGTCGATGCGGCCGCCCAGCTGGATATTGCCGTCGGCGCCGCGCACGATGGTGACCGGGCCCGAGGCGCGCGCCTCGGCGATATCGTTGTCGATGACCCGGAAGCGGTTCAGCATCAGTTGCGCGTTCGATCCGGAGCCTTGGCGCAGACCGATGCGGCCCTGGCCGGACACCGTGCCGCCCTTGCCGTCATTGGCCGTGAAGGTCTCGATCTGGGCGGCTGTGTCGTCGAACCGGGTCCGCAGCGTCAGGTCGCTGAGCACCAGACCGACCGCATTCTCGCGATAGGAGCCCTGGCTCAGATCGAACCGGCCGTTCAGGCGCGGTGCGTTCAGCGTCCCGCCGATCGTCGCCTGACCCGCCACCTGGCCCGCCAGACTGCGGTCGCCGCCCAGGAACAGGTCCCAGATCGGCTGGATCTGACCGTTGATCGACACCCGGCCCGACATCTCGCGGGTCCGGGCGATGGCCAGGCGCAGCGGCGCGGCCGAGGCCTCGACCGGCAGGACGACGTCAGCCGAGGCCTGAACCGCGCCCTCGTCGACCGCCGTCGCCTTGATGCTCAGCCGGTCGCCCGCCAGGGTCGCGTCCACGCGTCCGTCGATGGCCAGGCCGCGCGGCGCGTCGATGCTGCGCACGTTCTGAAGCGCGATATTGGCCGTGCCCGACAGATCGCTGCCGGCGCCGCGCAGGGCGACCTGACCCGTCACGCTGCCGCGCAGTTCGGGCGAGATGGAGCCCAGATCGACCCGCGTCAGGTCGGCCTGGACCGCGGCGCCGCGCGCATCCTGACGCAGGTCGGCCAGCAGCACGCCTCCGCCCACGCCCAGATCCAGATGAGCCGTGCGGGTGGCCCCGTTCAGAGTGATCGAGGCCGGGCTGCGGGTCGTGAACGCCACCTCGCGCACCCGGCCGCCGCCGCGCAGCGTCAGACCGTGGGTGGTGTTCTGCCGCGAATAGACGCCCGTGCCGTTGAACTGCGCCGGGTTGGGGCCGCCCACGTCAAGCGCCAGGGTGAAGGGCAGGTTGTTCAGCGTGCCGCGCCCGTCCAGATCCAGCTTGCGAATGATCCAGCTCTGACCCGCCAGCCGGACATTGCGGCCGCTGACATCCAGAATGGCGCTGTCCGATCCGCCGCCGTCGGTCAGCCGCACCCGTCCGTTGGCTTCGCCCGAAGCCAGGAAGGCTCCGGCGCGCGCCGAGAAGGTCAGGTCCGCGCTGGAGGGAATGCTGTCGGACAGGGCGATGGCGCCCCTGGCCGTCACGCCGCCGGCGTCCACGTCCAGATCGCTGAGCCGAATGCGCTTGCCGCCCAGGAAGAAGTTGCCCGAGGCGCGCGCCGGACCATAGTTCGAGCCGCTAACCACCGAAATCCGGCCGTCCGATGCATCTGCCCCCTTGCGGAAGCTCAGCGTCAGATCGGCGTTGTTCAGCGTCAGGGCGCCGGCCGTGACCTGCTGGAAGCCGGCGGTCAGATCGACGCGCGGCTGGGCCAGTGTGCCGGTCAGGGCGCCGCGTCCATTCATGTCGCCGCCGATCTCGACCGGCCCGGCCGCGAACGGGCCGCGCGCGTTCCAGTCCAGCGCCAGCCTCAGCTTGCCGGCGGTTTCAATGATGCCCTTGGCGCCCGCGCGACCGGCCGCGCCGGTCAGTTCGCCGCGCTCGACCTCGATGCGTCCGCCGTTCAGCTTGCCAGCCAGTTGCAGGCGCGGGGTCTTGCCGAGCAGGCGATCCAGTTCGTCCAGACCCACCGTCAGATTGCGGCCCCGTCCGTCGAAATTCAGCACCCACGGCGCGCCGGCCCGCGCCGACGAAGCCCGGATCGGACCGCCGAAGGCGCCGCGCGCGTCCGGCAGCACGCGCCTGGCATCGGTCAACTGCGCCTCGCCGCGGAAGCTCATCCCGCCCAGCAGATTGCGCGAGCCCGAGCCGTTCAGCGTCAGGCCCTGGCCCTGCAGATCAACCTTGGTCAGCAGGATGGCGCCGTCCTTCATCCGCGCCGCCTTCATCTGCACGCGCGGGGCCGGACCCAGGAGGCCGCCGATGATGCCTTCGCCCGATCCGCCGTTCGCGCGAATGTCGCCGTCCAGATCAATCCGGCCGTTCTTGACCGCGACGTTCAGCGGTCCGGCGATGCGCGTGGCGCGATAGCTGGCCACATTGGCGTTCAGCAGAGTGACCTGGCCTCCCAGCGTCCAGGTCTGGGCGTCACCCTTGAACAGGCCGGAATAGGCCGCTGGTCCCGCCACATCGGACCCGACCAGCCGGCTCAGCGAGGCTGTCTGAATGTTGAGGCTGATTCCGTCGGGCGAACTGCGGTCGGAGTTGCGGATCAGGCCGCGCGCCTCCGACTGAACGTTGTCGGAAATCAGCTTCCACGCCACGCCTTGGCTCGCCTTGTCCGGCGTCGGGACCATGGCGAAGCCGAACCGCGCGGTGCGGCCGATCTTGGTGACGAAGGGCGCCAGCAGGTCCGAGTTGCTGAAGTCGGCGAAGCCCGCGACGCGAGAGCCCTTGTCGCCGAAATGGCCCTGGACGATCAGGGGGACGAACTGTCCCGTCTTGACCCGCGCATTGACCACATCGGCGTTCAGAACCGCGACCGCCGAGAAGGGCTGATCCGGCGAATAGCCCAAGGCGCCGGCCAGCGGTCCGCCCTGAGCCTCATTGGCGCGCAGGTTCAGGCGCGTATCTTCCAGCTTGCCGCCGAAGGTCGCCGCCAGACGCAGGAAGTCGCCGGGCCGGTTCAGGCTGTCGGCGTTGACCGTCGCGCTCTTGGCGCCGTTGCGTGGCAGGCTGGCGTCGCCCGACAGGCTCCAACGGCCGTATTCCTTGGAGAAGCCTTCCATCAGTTCGATGTTGGCCGCGAACTTGTCGATGCGGACCGAGATCGGCTGCGGGCTGGGCGGCTCGCCAGTCGGCGGGTCGATCACGGGGCGGCGCAGGACGCGAATGGTCTCGGCCTTGATGTCGTTCGCATGGAAGCTGCGGCTCAGCAGGGCCACATAGGACCAGTCCATGCTGAGGTTGTTCGCCTCCAGCCAGATCCCCTGACTGTCGGCCAATGTGATGCGGTCGATGGTGAAGTCGCTGAGCAGGTCGCCCTTCAGCCCATAGACCTTCAGCCGGCCGTAGCGGCTGATCTTCAGGTCCTGAAGCCGTTGCAGAACCATGTCGCGACCGCCGTCCGAGGCGATGTAGTAACGCCCTCCGACCAGGGCGGCGGCGATCACCACCAGCAGTCCGGCCAGCACGACGCCCACGCCCAGGGCGATGCGTCTGATCAGCCCGCGACGCGGCTTTGCGGGCCGCGCGGCCTTGGCCGGCGTCGTCGCGTCTTCAGGCGTGGCTTCGGGCGGTGTATCGGTCAAAACGCCTGCCCGATGCTGATGTAGATCTGGAAGGCCGAGTCGCCCTCACGCTTGTTCAGCGGCATGGCGACATCCGCCCGGATCGGCCCGAACGGCAGCATGTAGCGCACGCCCACGCCCGCGCCGTAGCGCATGTTGGTCAGGTTGGGCGTCTCCTGGAAGCCCACGGACCCCGCGTCGACGAAGGCCACGGCCTGGAAGCTCTGACCGATCGACTGGCGCACTTCGAACGAGGTTTCGAACAGAGACAGACCCCCGCGCGGCGTACCGTCCGGCAGTTGCGGATTGACGCCCTGATAGGAATATCCCCGCACCGAACCGCCACCCCCAGCGTAGAACAGACGGTCGGCCGGCACGTTCAGCTCGCTGCCGCCGACGATGGAGCCGATTTTCATGCGACCGGCCAGGATGGTGCGATCACCCGCGACGGGGAAGTAGGCGGTGCCTTGCGTCTCGGTGCGCAGGAACAGGATGTTGCTATCCCCTGCCACCGCCGTCGGCTGCACCGCCAGATTGACGCGCCAGCCCTTGGTCGGGTTCAGCGGGTCGTTGGAGCGGTCGATGTAGGCGCTGGTCCGCGCGGTGATGATCGCCAGATTGCGGTCGAAGGTGACCCGCTGGGGGGGCAGGGTGCTGAAGTCGTAGCGCGTCTCGCTGTAGCGCCCGGCGTCCAGCCCGATTCCGTAGTTGAAATAGGAGGTCTTGCCGATCCGCTGCTGTAGGTCGGCGTACAGGACAAGGGCGGTGCGCAGATAGGCGTCGGTGTCTTCGTTTACGACTGCTGCGCCCAGCTTCAGCGTCCGGCCGGGCCGGCGCCAGTGGGGCAGGGACAGGTCGGCGCCGATCCGACTGTCGATGTCGGCCAGCCGAGCCTCTAGCCTCAGCGTGTCGGCGCGGCCGAAGCGGTTGTAGTGCGTCTGGATCACATCCACGCCCGCGCCCTCCGCCGTGGACCAGGTGGCGCCGGCCTCCAGCACGCGACGCGGCCGGTCCTGCAGGCTGACCACGACGGGGCGATGACCATCGGCGGTGATCTGATCCAGCGGCGACAGCGCGACGCTGACGCCGTCATAGACCCCGGTGTCCAGCAGCCGGCGTTCCAGCTCCGCGACCATCTCGGGGTCGTAGCGATCGCCCTCGTTCCACGGCGCCAGGCCCGCGACCCAGGCGGGATTGGTTCGGCCCTGGCTGGTCAGGCGCACGCCGTCCAGACGTACCAGCGCGCCGGAGGCGATGCGATACTCCGGCGCGACGGTGAAGGCCGCGTGATCCACCACGACACGACGCGGATTGGCCTTGGCGTCGGCGTAGCCGTCACGCACCAACGCCGCCACGGCCCGACCTTCGCCGGATATGACGTCCGCCGCCCGCCCCGGATCGCCGGCCTTCAGGGCAATGGCGTCCTTGGCCTTGTCCGCCGCCTCGGCCTCCGGCGCCGGATCGGCCCACTGGATCGTCGGATCGGTCAGCAGGAAACGGCGCCCCGGTTCGACCGAAACCACCGCGATCGGCGTCTCCTCACCCTCGACGATGTCTTCGACGACCGGTTGATAGTAGCCTTCTGACCGCAGCAGGGCGGTCGCCGAGGTCACGGCGCTCTCGGCGCGACGACGGGCCTCGAAGCGGCTGGCCGGCGCGCCGTCAACCTCGCCCACGGCCCGCTCCAGCGCCCGCCGCAGATCGCCGTCCATGTCGCCCCGGATTTGCGCGCGGGGTTCCGCCGCCGCTGCATGGGCGCAGGCCGAAAACGCCGCGAGGGCGACCAGCAGGGTAGGCCTGAACGTCAAACTCGATCTTTCGTCAAAAGGACGCCCCCCGGCATACCCGTTCGTCAGTAGAACAGCGTCTCACTCTCGGGCTGGACTGACTGTTCCGACGTGCGTTCCTCAGGCGGAAGCGTCGTCGACGGCGGAGGCGTCGGCGTCGGGTCCTGAACCTGGGGCGCGGGCGGAGGGGCTTCTTCCTTGACCGGCGGAGGCGCCGTCTCGACCGGCATTTCGCGATAGTCGTCGTCCGGGCGTGAAGGGCGGTCGTCGCAGGCCGACAGCGCGAGTACGCTGGCAGCGGCGGCGGCCAAGACAAAAATCGAGCGTGTCATGATAGTCCCCGGTCTCCGCCGACCAAACGCCTGTCGCGCTAAGCTGTTCCCTTAGCGCTGAAATCTGCGTCGGTCATCCTGCCTGATCGGACCATTTTGTGACCATGCGATCCAAGGTCAATTCGCACTTGGGGGCGGGCGCAGCAACCACGCCGTCGAAACGGGGTGCGGATTGCGGCAGACCGCCGTGGAATGTTCCACGCGCCTGATTGTGCGGATGATCCGGCGCCTCGGCCAGGCTCAGCACGGGCGTGACACAGGCTTCCGTCCCGGCGAAATGGGCGCTCCAGTCGTCGCGGTCTCTGCTTGCGAACAAGGCCGCAAGCCGCACTTGCAGGGCCGGCCAGGCGGCGATGTCGTATTGAGCCGCATCAGCCGGATCAATCTCCAGGCCGGCCAGCAGCGCGGCGTAGAAACGCGGCTCCAGCGCCGCCACCGCCACGAACCCGCCGTCGCGACAGGCGTAGCAGCGATAGAAGGGCGCGCCCCCGTCCAGCAGATTGGCTCCGCGCTGTTCGCTCCACAGTCCCCGACCCCGCAAGGCCTGGAACAGGCCGCCCAGCAGAGCCGCCCCGTCCGTCATGGCGGCATCCACCACGCGTCCCTTGCCCGTCGTCCTGGCCTCCACCAGCGCGGCCAGCACCCCGACCACCAGCAGCATGGCCCCGCCGCCATAATCTCCGACCAAGTTCAACGGCGGGGAGGGCGGACGATCCGCCTCGCCCATGGCATGCAACACCCCGGACAGGCCGATGTAGTTCAGATCATGCCCGACCGCATTCGCCAGCGGCCCCGTCTGGCCCCATCCCGTCACGCGCCCAAACACCAGCGCGGGCTTTCGCGCCTGCAGATCGTGGGGACCGTAGCCCAGCCGCTCCATGACGCCGGGCCGAAAGCCTTCGATCACGGCGTCGGCCCCATCGATCAGCCGCAGGATACGCTCGCGGTCGGCGTCCGACTTCAGATCGACAGGGACAGCCACTCGTCCCCGATGCAGGACCTCGCCTCCGACTTCCTCAAAGACCGCCGGTCCAGCCGAGGCGTCGCGCGTCAGCCGCACCACCTCCGCCCCCAGGTCCGCCAGCATCATTCCGGCGAAGGTGACCGGCCCCAAGCCGTCGAATTCGATGATGCGGACGCCATTTAACGGTTTCATGCCCAATGAGTAGCAGACCGGGTCTTGACCGGAAGGCCGGATTACAACAGAAGGCGCCCTTCGACGGTTCGGGCCAGCCCGGACGTCGCGCGGTGCGTCCTTAGCTCAGTTGGTTAGAGCATCTGACTTTTAATCAGAGGGTCCTCGGTTCGAGCCCGAGAGGACGTACCATTTCCCCCTTGCGGACATCGCAAGGGCGCCTTTGATCCGCCGTTCGGGCGTGGTCTAAAGTCAGAATGAAGCACTACAATCTGTACGGCCCCACGACCGCGATCCTGCTGATCGCGACTCTTAGCGGCTGCAACGCCGGTCGGTCGGCGATGGGCGGCGCTGAACAGGTCAGGACAGGATTCGCGGCGGCGGCGACGGCTCCGCTGGAAGACTTCAACCTGCGTCGTCAGATGATCCCGACGGTGCTGCTGCAAGCCGAAGCCAATCCCTACGACCTGCGCAATCTGAATCAGTGCACGACCATCGGCGCAGAGGTCGCAAGGCTCGACGAAGCGCTGGGACCCGATACGGACGAACCGCCGCGTCAGGACGGCTCTTATCTCAGCGAGCGGGCGGCGGACGCGGCGGCCAAGGCGGCGCTGAACGCCATTCGCGACACGACAACCGACTTTATTCCCGGCCGAAACTGGATCCGTCGACTGAGCGGGGCCGAACAGCATTCAAAGCACGTTCAGTCGGCCATTCAGTCGGGCCGGATGCGCCGCGCCTTCCTGAAGGGCATGGGCATGCAGCGGAACTGCGCGCCGCCGGCGGCGCCCAGCTGGTTCAGACCGCACCCTTAGGCGTCAGCCGTTCGACGTGTGGCGGGCGTGAAAGTCGCGCCTGAACTGCTCGAACCGACCCTCGGAAATCGCCGCACGCATGGCCGCCGTCAGCGCCTGATAAAAGGCGATGTTGTGCCAACTCAGCAGCACCTTCCCAAGGATTTCGTCGGCGCGGATCAGGTGGTGCAGATAGGCCTTCGAATACGACGATGACGGGCCGTCGATGGTCGGGTCCAGCGGGTCCTGATCCTCGGCGAAGCGGGCGTTCTTCAGGTTCAGCGGGCCATCCCAGGTCCAGGCCTGACCGTGACGGCCGGCGCGGGTCGGCAGGACGCAGTCGAACATGTCCACGCCGCGATAAACTGCCTCGACCAGGTCGACCGGCTTGCCCACGCCCATCAGATAGCGCGGACGGTCGGCCGGCAGCATTTCGGGCGCATAGTCCAGCACCTCGCACATGGCCTGGTGGCCTTCGCCGACCGCCAGACCGCCGATGGCGTAGCCGTCGAAACCGATTTCTTGCAGTTGCTCCGATGACTGACGGCGCAGGTCCTCGAAGGTCGACCCCTGCTGGATGCCGAACAGGGCCTGGTTTTCACGCTCGCCGAAACGGGTCTTGGACCGCGCGCCCCAGCGGATCGACAGCTCCATCGCCTTCTTGGCCGCATCCTTCTCGGCCGGATAGGCGACGCACTGGTCCAGCTGCATCGATATGTCGGCGCCGATCCGGTCGGCCTGAATTTCGATCGACCGCTCGGGCGTCAGGACGTGTTTGGAGCCATCGATGTGGCTGGAGAAGGTCACGGCCTCCTCCTTCACCTTGGAGATGCCGGCCAGGGACATGACCTGGAATCCGCCGCTGTCGGTCAGAATCGGCTTGTCCCAGCCCATGAACGTGTGAAGCCCGCCCAGACGCTCCATCCGCTCGGGCCCAGGGCGCAGCATCAGGTGATAGGTGTTGCCCAGCAGGATGTCGGCGCCGGTCGCCTTGACCTGATCCACCGTCATCGCCTTGACCGTGGCGGCGGTGCCGACCGGCATGAAGGCGGGGGTGCGGATGTCGCCGCGTGCGGTCTTCAGCACCCCGGTGCGGGCGCGGCCCTCGGTGGCGGAAATCTGGAAGGGGAAAGGCATTCAGGCGATCAGTCGTTCAAGCTGTTCGACGCGCGCCAGATCCTTGGGGCGGCCGAACAGGCGATACAGGGCGATGTGGTCCCGGATATCCGGAACGAACAGGGGCGTGTCCTCGACGAAGACGCGGCGGCGCGAGCCGAAGGCGACCGGGGTCCAGTCGCCGCCGTCGCGTGTTTCCAGATCGGCCATGACCTCGACCAGTATCGGCTGATCCGGCGCGCGGCCGAAGACGGCGGAGCGGAACAGGCCTTCGCCCGGATCGGGTATCACCACGCCGCCCAGCGCGCCCAGCAGGTTGCGCGCATCGCGCGGCGCGCACAGCACGTCGATGTCGGGCACATGGATGTCGGTCAGGCCATAGAGCGCCATGGCCGCCCCGCCGAAGATCCACCACGGCTCGCGCAGGTCGCGCGCGGCCTCGCCGACGGCGATCAGGCCGTCTTGAAGATCATGCGGAAGGTCGTCGGGTGACACGGGGCGGGCTCGATTTCGTCAGGAGGCGGCATTTAGGCGTTCCGGTCGCGATTGACCACCCGATCACCATCCCAGCGACGCCTCGCCGCGCAGGATCGCCTCGGCCTTAGGGGTGTGCTTGCCGCCCTCGCGGTCGTGCAGGATCAGCGGCGGCAGTAGACGCAGCGGCGCGCGCCCGGTCTTGATGGCGTGCACCAGAACCCGCTTGGCCGGCTCGTCCGCGAAGGGATGGATGGGCCGCACGGCGAGCGACCCCGCCTTTTCGCCCAGCAGAGCCAGTAGATCGGCCAGTCGGTCGGCGCGATGAACGACCACGATGCGCCCGCCTTCCTTCACCGCCTTCAACAGGAAATCGGTCCACGCCTTCAGCCCGTCGTCGGCCATCCAGGCGCCCCGCTTGCCTTCGGCCGGGGGGCGCAACGCCGTGGCGTCATCGAAGAAGGGGGGATTGGATATTGCCCAGTCTGCCGGCTCCACGCCCAGCGCCCGAAACCCGGCCGCCACGTCGCCCTGACGAATCACTGCGGATCCAGCTGCGCCGTTCAGCGCCGCATTCTCGGTCGCCAGCTCCGCCATCACCGGATCGCGCTCCACGCCCGTCAGGGTCACGCCCGGCCGTCGCGCCGCGATCTGCATCAGGACCGCGCCCGCCCCGCAGCCCGCCTCGATCAGGCTCTGGCCCGCCTCGGCCGGTACCGCCGCCGCCAGCAAAGCCGCATCCATCCCGGCGCGATAGCCGCGCGCGGGTTGACGCAAGCGCACCCGGCCGTTCAACAGGCCGTTCTCGACGATCGTCGTCGGCAGTGTTTCGACCGGCTCCAAGCCTCAATCTCCTTGACCCTCAAGGGGTCGAACATCATTGTGCGCCGCAACTCGCGGGGGCAAGCCGGCCCGGCCGCAAAAAGCCATTCCCGCGGCCCGCCGCGCCAGTGAAAGAGTATTCGTTTGGACGTCGCCATCGCCGCCGCTCACCGCCCGAAGGGGGACGTCAACGCCCTTGTCCGGCTGGCTGAGGTCGATATGGCGGCCGTGGACGCCCTGATCCTGGATCGGATGCAGTCGGATGTGCCGATCATCCCGAAACTGGCCGAACATCTGGTTTCGGCGGGCGGAAAGCGTCTGCGCCCCCTGATGACCGTCGCCGCTGCGCGCGCCGTGGGCGCGACGGACGACATCGTGGCGCCGCGCAAGCTGGCCGCTGCGGTCGAGTTCATCCACACTGCCACGCTCCTGCATGACGACATCGTCGATGCGTCCGAACTGCGTCGCGGCAAGGTCGCGGCCCACCTGATCTGGGGCGCTCCCACCAGCGTCCTGGTTGGCGACTTCCTGTTCGCCCGCGCCTTCGAACTGATGGTCGAGACGGATTCGATGCGCGCCCTGGGCATTCTGGCCGAGGCGTCGCGCGTCATCTCCGAGGGCGAGGTGCTGCAGCTGACGCGCGCCCACGACCTGAATCTGGACCAGGCCACCTATCTGCAGATCATCTCGGCCAAGACCGCCGAATTGTTCGCCGCCGCCGCAGAGGCGGGCGCGGTCGGCGCCGGCGCCGATCCGGCCGCGATCAAGGCTCTGCGCGACTACGGCATGGCCCTGGGCATCGCCTTCCAGCTGGCCGACGACGCGCTGGACTACGGCGCGACGGCCGAGGCCTTGGGCAAGAACGCCGGCGACGATTTCAACGAGGGCAAGGCGACCCTGCCGCTGTTGCTGGCTGTCGCCCGCACGCGCGGCCGCGAGGAAGCCTTCTGGGAGCGCACCGTGACCAAGGGTGAGCGGACGCCCGAAGACTTCACCCGCGCCCGCGAACTGATCATCGGCTCGGGCGCCATCGGCGCGACCCTGGATCTGGCCGGCGACTATGCTGATCAGGCGAAGGCCGCCCTGTCGGTCCTGCCGTCCAGCGACTGGCGCGCCGCGCTGGAAGACCTGGCCGATTTCGCGGTGTCGCGCGCCGCTTGACCGAGACTGCGGATACGCTCGACCAACAGGTCCGCACCGCCGACCTCGACCGCTGGCTGTCCAGTCGCCTGGTCGCGAATGACCGCGCGCGCGCTGACCTGATCACGCTCTACGCCTTCGAAGCCGAGCTGATGACCATTCCCACACGCGTGACCCAGCCGCTCCTGGCCGAGATGCGCTACACCTGGTGGGCGGAACAGATGGAGGGCGTCTTCGCCGGCGTGCCCCGTAAGGGCCATCCGGTGCTGGAGGCCCTGACCGATCTCGTCGCGCGTCACGGCCTGGACCGTGCGCCGTTCGACGCCTTGATCGACGCCCATATCGGCCGGGTGCGCGAACAGCCGCACGATCTTGACGCCTTCTACGTCGGCCCGATGCAGGTCGGTGTGCGGATACTGGCGGGCGAAGGCCATGATGCAGCCGTGGCGCCTGTCGGCCGGGTCTGGGGACTGGCGCAGACCGGTCGGGCGAAGGAAGCGTCGTCCCTGAAGCGGGCAGCCAATGCCGCGTTGAAGTCGCTGCCGCCCGGGGGATTCCCCGCCGTGGCCCACGCCGCCCTGACCGATCCCAACCGGCCCGAACCGCTTAAGCGGCTCAGGCTGATCGCGGCGTCCTTCGTCGGACGCATCTGAAGTCTGCGCGGCTTCAGATCGCGCTTGCGCCGGCCGCCGATAGGGGCTGCTGTGGCGACGAACAGCGTGGAGATCCGCCGTGTCGCGAACCCATTTGGAACGTCATCTGATCGCCCGTATCGGCTGGCTGAGAGCCGCAGTCCTGGGCGCCAACGACGGCCTTCTGTCCACCTCCAGCCTGATCGTCGGCGTGGCCGCGTCCGGAGCCCCGAAAACGGCGGTTCTGGTGTCGGGGGTGGCGGGTCTGGTCGCGGGCGCCATGTCCATGGCGGCCGGTGAATATGTGTCCGTCAGCTCTCAGTCGGACACCGAAAAAGCCGACCTGGCCCGGGAAGCCGCCGAACTGGCCGCCGCGCCCGAGGCTGAACGGGATGAACTGGCGGCGATCTATGTCGAACGGGGCGTTCTGCCCGAAACGGCACGGGCTGTCGCTGAACAGCTGATGGCGCACGATTCGCTCGGTGCGCATGCGCGCGACGAGTTGGGCATCTCCAGCTTCACAACCGCGCGGCCGGTCCAGGCGGGGTTGACGTCCGCCGCCACCTTCGCCGCGGGCGCCGCCTTGCCACTGGCGACGGTCGCCATTGCGCCGACCAGAGGGCTGTTGATCTGGGTCGCGGCCAGCGCCGTCGCCGGTCTGATCGCGCTGGGGGCCTTGGGCGCGCGGGCGGGCGGGGCCGACATCGGCCGGTCGGTGGTTCGCGTCGTCTTCTGGGGCGTGCTGGCCATGGCGGTCACGGCCGTGATCGGACGGGTGTTCGGGACGGTGGTCTAGGCCGCCGCGTCGCGCCAGGCTTTGAGGCTTTCTATCGCCCGAAGGCTCATCAGGCGCTTCTTGGCCCGGCCGCGTTCCTTCAGCGGGATCTTGACACCCGCCTCGTCGATCTTGGGCGCCTCCAGCGGCGGCAGCAGCCCGTAGTTGATGTTCATCGGCTGGAACTTGGAGCCGGCCAGATGCCCGCCGGTGATGTGTTCGACCAGGGCGCCCATGGCGGTCTCGGGCGGCGGCGGGGCCAGGTCGCGACCGAGCGCTTGCGCGGCGGCGAGACGGCCGGTCAGCAGGCCCATGGCCGCGCTCTCGACATAGCCTTCGACCCCCGTCACCTGACCGGCGAAACGCAGGCGCGGCATGGCCTTCAGCCGCAGTTGCTTGTCCAGCAGTTGGGGACTGTTCAGATAGGTGTTGCGGTGCAGACCGCCCAGGCGCGCGAACTGGGCGTTCTGAAGCCCCGGTATCATGCGAAAGACCTCGGCTTGCGCCCCGTGCTTCAGCTTGGTCTGGAAGCCGACCATGTTGAACAGGGTTCCCAGCGCGTTGTCCTGGCGCAGCTGGACGATGGCGTAGGCCTTGACCAGCGGATCGCGCGGATTGGTCAGGCCGACCGGTTTCATCGGACCGTGCCGCAGGGTCTCGCGACCACGATCGGCCATGACCTCGATGGGCAGGCAGCCGTCGAAATAGGGGACGTGCTCCCAGTCCTTGAACTCGGCCTTCGGGCCGCTCAACAGGGCGTCGATGAAGGCCTCATACTGCGCCTTGTCCATCGGGCAGTTGACGTAGGCGGCCGCGTCGCCGCCGGGGCCTTCCTTGTCATAGCGCGACTGCCGCCAGGCGATGTCGAAGTCGATCGAGTCGGCGTGGACGATTGGGGCGATGGCGTCGAAGAAGCTCAAGGACTCTTCGCCCGTCGCCTTCAGGATGGCGTCGGCCAGGGCGGGGGAGGTCAGGGGGCCGGTGGCGACGATGACATTGTCCCACGCCTGCGGCGGCAGGCCGGCGATCTCCTCGCGCACGATGGTGACCAAGGGGTGGGCGGTCAGTTTGGCGGTCACCGCCTGGGAAAAGGCGTCGCGGTCCACAGCCAGGGCGCCGCCGGCCGGCACCTGATTGATGTCGCCGCAGGCCATGATGATCGAATCCAGCGCCCGCATCTCGGCGTGCAGCAGGCCGACCGCATTGAACTGCCAGTCGTCCGAGCGGAAGGAGTTGGAGCAGACCAACTCGGCCAGGCCATCGGTGTGGTGGGCGTCGGTCTTGACGCCGGGGACGCCGCGCATCTCGTGCAGGATTACGGGCACGCCGGCCTGGGCGATCTGCCAGGCGGCCTCGGAGCCGGCTAGGCCGCCGCCGATGACGTGGATGGGGGAGGAAGAGGAAGCGGTCATCGCGGCCTTCTAGCGGGCGGGTGGCGCGGTGTCATGGCCCCCTGCTATATCCGCCGCCGGTCATCGGGGGCGTAGATTGAGCGAGCATCGGACTTTGCGACTGGGCGAGACGCTGTCGGCGGCGGCCCGCGCCCTGCCTCGCCTGTGGCGCGGGGCCTGCGGCGCGATCGTGCTGGCGGCCGTTGTCTGGAGCCTCAAGCCGCTGGCGGCGGGCCCAGCGGGCCTGATCTGGGCGGCGTGCGCCATGGCCTCGACACTGGTGCTGGCGGGCGCGCTGGCGCGGATTGCGATCACCGACGATCTGGCCAAGGCGCGACGCCTGGGCCTGGGGCCGGTCGGGTTGCAGTTCGGACGGCCGGAGATCCGGCTGCTGGGCGCGAGCCTGCTGTGCGCGATCTTTCTCGCCATGATCCTGTCGGTCGTGGCCTTGGTCCTGTTGGCCGTGTTCGGCATGGCCGAGTTGAACGCCCAGGCCATCGAGATGCGCCAGTGGAGCGCGGTGGGGCCGGCGTGGAAGCTGACCCTGCTGGCGGTCGTCACGGCCTTCGCCCTGTTCGCCGTCATCGCCTTCGCGGTCCGCCTGTCCCTGTTCGCGCCGGCGACGGTCGGGCGCGGGCAGATGGTTTCGCTGCAGAGCATGAGCATCGCGCGCGGCGGCTTCTGGCCCCTGTTGGTCGGGCTTGTCGTTACGGCCGCGCCGAAGATCGCGCTGGTGTTGCTGTGGGGCGCGGGGCTGCTGTCGGGGACGGCGGGCTGGATCGTCTTCGTCGTCGTGCTGACAGGTTTGCAGGCTCCGCTGACGATGGCCTTCGTGAGCGCGGCCTATCGTCGGCTGGAGCCCGCGCCGCCCCGGTAGACCAGGGCGGCGCAGGTTGATCAGGCGGCTCGCAAGCCCGGTGCGACGGTGTAGGCCGCCTCGGTTTTGGCGGCGACTTCGTCGAGGGTGACGCCGTCGGCGAGTTCGATCAGCTCAAGGCCCGCGCCGTCGGGCTTGACGTCGAAGGTGGCCAGGTCGGTGATGATGCGGCTGACGACGCCGGTGCCGGTCAGAGGCAGGGTGCAGGCTTCCAGCACCTTGGACTGGCCGTGCTTGTTGGCGTGTTCCATGACCACGACGACACGCTTGACGCCCGCGACCAGATCCATGGCGCCGCCCATGCCCTTCACCAGTTTGCCGGGGATCATCCAGTTGGCGATGTCGCCGTTCTGGGCCACTTCCATCGCGCCCAGGATCGACAGGTTGATATGGCCGCCACGGATCATGGCGAAGCTGTCGGCGCTGGAGAAGTAGGACGACTCCGGGATTTCGGTGATCGTCTGCTTGCCGGCGTTGATCAGGTCGGGGTCCTCGTCGCCTTCATAGGGGAAGGGGCCCATGCCCAGCATGCCGTTCTCGGATTGCAGGGTCACGGTCATGCCGGCGGGGATGTAGTTGGCGACCAGGGTCGGGATGCCGATGCCCAGGTTCACATAGAAGCCGTCCTGCAGTTCCTGGGCGGCGCGTTCGGCGAGTTGTTCGCGGGTGCGGGGCATGATCAGACCTCCGATCCGGCGGCGGCGCCGGCGGCACGTTGACGGACGGTGCGCTGTTCGATGCGCTTTTCGGACACGGTCTGGACCAGGCGGTCGACGTAGACGCCCGGCGTGTGGATGTGGTCGGGATCCAGCGCGCCGACGGGGACGATCTCCTCGACCTCGACGACCGTGACCTTGCCGGCCGTGGCCATCATCGGGTTGAAGTTGCGGGCGGTCTTGCGGAACACCAGGTTGCCGCGCTCGTCGGCCTTCCAGGCCTTGACGATGGACAGGTCGGCGACCAGGCCGGTCTCCATGACGTAGTCGCGGCCGTTGAAGTTGCGGACCTCCTTGCCCTGGGCGACCAGGGTGCCGACGCCGGTGGCGGTGAAGAAGGCGGGGATGCCCGCGCCGCCGGCGCGGATGCGCTCGGCCAGGGTGCCTTGCGGGTTGAACTCCAGCTCCAGCTCGCCGGCCAGATACTGGCGCTCGAACTCCTTGTTCTCACCGACGTAAGAACTGATCATCTTGGCAATCTGGCGGGTGCCCAGCAGTTGGCCCAGGCCGAAACCGTCGACCCCGGCGTTGTTGGAGATGACCGTCAGGCCCTTGACGCCGCTGTCGCGCAGGGCGGCGATCAGGTTCTCGGGGATGCCGCACAGGCCGAAGCCGCCGGACATGACCGTCATGCCGTCGAAGGTCAGGCCCTCCAGCGCGGACGTGACGTCAGCGTAGATCTTTCCCATCGCTCTCCCTTTTTTCACTGCCTGATGAATATCGGCTTTTGACCACGCCTAACGCGGGGGCGGGCGGGGGGCAAGACGCGGCGTCGATGCGACGCGGCGATTTCAGACGGTGAAGGCGAAAAACAGAGTCTAATTCGTCTAATTCGTCTGAAACGACGCCGAGCCCGGTTCCAAAAAGAGGGTGCAATTGGTGCACTTTCTTCGGAATCGGTCGGCGCGGGAGGCGGATGTCGGCATCGCTTCGGTTGTGTTCAAGGGGGTCAGATATCCATCAGGCATCCATCAGGGCCGAGGCGTCGTATTGCAGTCAAGCCTGCAGCAAGATCCGACGATCGAGGACGCCGATGAACCTGACCAATGTCGCCATTCGCCAGCTTCAGGACGCGCCGTTCCCGGACTTCGTGACGCGTCCGGCGATCGACAGCCTGGTGACGGAGGCCAGAAAGCGTCTGGATCGCGACGGCCCGCATGACGAGGCGGCCTTTGCCCGCGAAATGGCCCAGCGCGCCATCGCCGAACATACGGATGCGGCAAACCAGCAGCACTACGAACTTCCGCCAGAGTTTTTCCAGCTGTGCCTGGGCAAGCGGCTGAAATACTCCTGCTGCCTCTATCCCACGGGCCGAGAGACGCTTGATCAGGCGGAAGAAGCGGCGCTGGCCGAGACCTGCGCCCATGCCGATCTGAAGGACGGTCAGACGATTCTGGAGATGGGCTGCGGCTGGGGCTCGCTGTCGCTGTGGATGGCCGAGACCTATCCGAACTCGAAGATAACGGCGGTGTCGAACAGCCACGGCCAACGCGACCATATCGAAGCGCAGGCGGCGGCGCGGGGGCTGACCAATCTGACGGTCATCACCCAGGACATGAACGCCTTCGACACCGAGCAGCGGTTCGACCGCATCGTCTCGGTCGAGATGTTCGAGCACATGGCCAACTGGCGCGCCTTGCTGACCAAGGCGAGACGCTGGCTGACGCCGGACGGACGGATGTTCATCCACGTCTTCACGCACCGCAACGCGCCCTATCGGTTCGACCATACCGACAGCCGAGACTTCATCGCCCAGCACTTCTTCACCGGCGGGGTCATGCCCAGCCACGGCCTGATCCGACAGTTTCCGGACCTGTTCGCGGTCGAGCAGGAATGGACCTGGAACGGCGGTTACTATGCGAAGACCGCCAACGACTGGCTGGCGAACATGGACCGGAACGCCGCGCGGATCGCGGTGTTGATGCGTGAGACCTATGGCGACGACGCCAAACTTTGGACCCGTCGCTGGCGGCGCTTCTATCTGGCGACGGCCGGTCTGTTCGGAAACGACGAGGGCCGCACCTGGGCGGTCAGCCACTATCGACTGAAGCCGGCTTAAGGGAGACGAGGATGATCAAATATGTCGCGGCCTATCTCGGGGCCGGCCTGACCTTTGCAGCCATCGATTTCGTCTGGCTGACCACCATGACGAACCGGCTGTACAAGCCCGTCATCGGGCCGATCATGGCCGACAAGCCGGACTTGAAGGCGGCGGTGGCCTTCTATCTGATCTCCATCGCCGGGACCGTGTTTCTGGCGATCGCGCCGGCCCTGAAGGAAGGGAACTGGACGCGGGCGGCGATCAACGGCGCGGTGCTCGGCTTCGTCGCCTACGCCACCTATGACCTGACCAACCAAGCGACGCTGTCGGTTTGGCAGACCAAGCTGACGATCATCGACCTGATGTGGGGCACGGTTCTGACCACGCTGTCGGCGACCGGCGGCTATTTCGCCGCCCGGTGGGCCGAGGGCCGTTTCGGATAAAAGCCGCAAGCCAAGCCTGAGCTTGCGAACATCGTTAAGCGTGTTATGGCTCCCGTCTGGGTTGATCGCGGGGGCGGCAGTTGGGGGATGGCAGGCACCGGTTGATGTCGGCGCGCGGCGCGGCCGATGCGGGCTGGGTCTATGGCGCCCATGTCGCCCGATATGTCTCGCCGCTGCTGCTCTATCCGGTTCTGACACGACGACTGGGGTTGGACGGGTTCGGGGTGTTCGCCTCGGCCATCGCCTTGGCCTTGGTGGTGTCGGTGGTGGTCGATTACGGGCAGTCGCTGTCGGGGCCGCGTGACATCGCCGGAGCCGTCGAAGGGCGCGGCGTCCTGGTCGGTCAGGCCATGGCGATGCGCGGCGTGCTGATCCTGCCCGCCGCTGTGGTCGGCGTCGGTCTGGCGGCCTTCAATCAGGTTCTGGAAGGCGCGACCGTCGTCGTGGCCATGGCGGTCGTGCTGGGCATCGGGCAGGGGGCCGGCCTGCTGTGGTTCTTTCAGGGTATTCGCGATCCCGGTCCGGCGGCGATGCTGGAGGTTGGCTTCGCTTTAGCCGCGACGGGAGTCGTTCTGGCCATGCCCGGCCTGAGCGTCGGCGGCGTGATGGCCGTCCAGGCGGGAGGCGTCTGGGCCGGATGGGTCGCGACGGGCATCCTGTTGTTGCGACGGCAGACGATTCAGGCGCCGGAACGGGGCTTTGTGCGACGCGTCCTGATCCAGGGCGGTCCGCTGTTCGCCAGTCGAGCGGTCATCGTCGCCTATACGGGGGCGGGCGTTCTGGTTGTCGCGGCGCTGGCCGGGCCGGCGCAGGCGGCGCTTTACGGGGCGGCGGACCGGCTGGTTTCGGCGTCCGGATCGCTGATGCGGCCGCTGGCGGGTCTGATTGCGCCCCGGGTCGCCGGACTGCTGGGACAGGATCAGGCAGCGGCGTTTCGCACGGCGCGGTGGACGCTGGCGGCATCGACGGGGGCGTTCGTGCTGCTGGCGGCGGGACTGACGCTGACGGCGCCGCTGCTGATCAGACTGTTGTTCGGGGCGGGGTTTGCGGGCGCCGCCGAGGTGCTGCGACTTCTGGCCTGGGTGTTGCCGCTGGTGGCCGTCAGCCAAGTGCTGGGGCTGCATCTGATGAACCCGCTGCGGATGGATGGACGGTTCGCGCTGATCGTGGTGCTGGGCTGTGTCGCAACCCTGGGGCCGGCGGTGGTGCTGGCGCCCGGCCTTGGCGCGGCCGGCATGGCGGGCGCGCGGATCATCGGCGAGGCGGCGGTGGTCGCGGCCTGTCTGATCAGCCTGAGGGCGCATTGGGGCGCGCTGTTCCAGACCGGCGGGAGGCGCGATGTCCCGGCGATATGACTGGCTGATCGTCGGCGCCGGTTTCACCGGGGCGGTGGTCGCCGAACGACTGGCGCGCGGACTGGACCAGTGCGTGCTGGTGATCGATCAGCGCGACCATGTCGGCGGCAATGCGCACGACCGGCGCGATGCGGGCGGGCGGCTGATCCATCCCTATGGCCCGCACGTGTTCCACACCAAAAGTGCGCGTATCTTCGACTATCTGAGCCAGTTCACGGCCTGGCGACCCTATGCCCATCGGGTCCAGGGGCAGGTGGACGGGCGGAGGGTGTCGCTGCCGTTCAATCTGGATTCGATCGAGACGCTGTTTCCAGCCGCAACGGCCGAGCGGATGACGCAGGCTCTGGTCCAGCGCTTCGGTTTCGGGGCGCGGCCCAGCATCCATGACCTGCGACAGGCGGGGGACGATCCGGATCTGAGGCGGCTGGGCGACTATGTTTTCGACAAGGTGTTCGCCGGATACACCGCCAAACAGTGGGGCCTGCCGGTCGAGGCGCTGGATGCCACGGTCACCGCGCGGGTGCCGATCGCGGTCAGCCATGACGACCGCTATTTCGTCGACCGCCATCAGGCCATGCCGCGCGACGGCTATGGGCCGCTGTTTGAGCGGATGCTGGATCATCCGAACATCACGGTGTCGCTGAACACGCCGATGGATCAGGTGGGGGCGGGGTCGTGGGACCGGATGGTCTATTGCGGCGCGCTGGACGACTATTTCGGCCGGTCGGTCGGGGCCTTGCCCTATCGTAGCGTGCGGTTCGACCATCAGGTCGTGGACGTCGAGGACGGCCTGCCGGTCGGGACAGTCAACTATCCCAACGACTTCGACTTCACGCGCATCACCGATTTCCGCCACCTGACCGGCGAGCGCGGGCCGACGACGGCGACGGTGACCGAATATCCGATGGCTTATGAGGCGGGCGTGAACGACCCCTATTATCCGATCCTGACGGAGGCGTCGCGCGCGTTGGCGGGGCGATATCGCGAGATGGCGGCGACGCTGGCGGGCAAGGTCTGGTTCGCGGGACGGCTGGCCGATTTTCAATACTACAATATGGACCAGGCGGTCGGGCGGGCGCTGAGCCTGGTCGAGAAGTCGCTGGCGCCGGCCATCGCCCGGATGGCGGCATGAGGGCGTCGGTTTGGGCGGTGGTGGTGACGTGGAACCGGCGCGCCCTGCTGGAGCAATGCCTGGCGCATCTGATCGCCCAGACGCGGCATTGCGACGGGGTGGTGGTGGTCGACAACGCCAGCGACGACGGCACCGCCGAGATGCTGGCCGACGCCTGGGCGGGGCAGGCGATGGTGGTCCGGATGCCGGTGAACACAGGCGGGGCGGGCGGCTTCAACGCCGGTATCCGCGCGGCGATCGAGGCCGGGGCCGACCGCGTCTGGCTGATGGACGACGACGTGCTGGCGGCGCCGGATGCGCTGGAGGCCTTGCTGGCGGCCGAAGCGGGGCTGGCGGATGAGGGTGTCGTTCCGGCCTTCCTGTGTTCCAGCGTGCGGTCGCCTGAGGGGCATCTGACCAACACGCCCGAGATCGACCGACGCGAGAATGTGCTGGGCTATCCCGACTGGGGCGAGCGACTCGAGCAGGGCATTGTGCCTGTGCGGCAGGCGACGTTCGTGTCGGTCCTGATCAGCCGCGCGGCGGTGATGCGGCACGGCCTGCCGCTGGCGCCCATGTTCATCTGGGGCGACGACACGGAATATACGCTGCGGCTGTCGCGCGACGAGCCGGGCTATCTGGTCGCGGCCAGCCGGGTCGAGCATGTGCGCGCGGCGCCGGGACGGCTGACCATCGAGACCGAGCCGGATGCGCGGCGCGAACGGCTGCATCGCTATCTGACGCGCAACGTCATCCTGGCCAAGCGGCGGCACGAGGGACGGCGCTCTGCGCTGCGCTATGCCGCATCGCGGCTGAGGCTGGCGGGTCGGCTGGCGCTGGGCGGACGCTGGCGCAAGGCCGGGGTGCTGGTCGCCGGCGTGGTGGACGGGGCGCGGTTCGATCCCGAGGTCGAGCATTGCAGGCCGTCCTGAGCGCATCGCGACCGGGGACACTGCGGTGGTCGCGGATAAGGGCGGCCTATGAGCGGGTGGCGCTAAGCCTGCTCGGCCTGGGCGTGACCTTGCCGCTCTTTCTGACGCCGGGGCAGGTCAGCGGGCCGCGGCTAGGGGATCTGGCGCTGGCGGTTGCTGTGCCGTTGGCGGCTGTGACGTGGCGAGGCATAGCGCCGGTTCTGAGGGCGGCTTGCGTGGTCGCGGCGGGCTTTCTGGCGATGACGCTGCTGGTGCAGGTCGCGCAGGGCGGCGATCGGCTGAACGTCGGGGATGCGGCCTTCTGGTTTCGGTGGATCGCCTCGGCGCTAGCGGCGCCGGCGGCGGCGAGCCTGATCCTGAGGGACGAGCGACGGCGGCGGCTGTTCCTATGGGCCTTGCTGGCGGGCGCGGCGTGTCACCTGGCGACCTACGGGCTGGTGACGATGGTGGGATTGGAGCCTTTGCAGGCCTTGGGGCTCGCGTCGCCGCGCGCGATGCTGACCACGACGGCCGCACAGGTGCGCCTGACGACCCTGGCCGAGCATCCGAATGCGGCGATGGTGATGATCGGACTGGCGGTTCCGGCAGGCGTGATGCTGGCGGGACGGCGCTGGGCGCGGCGCGGCACCACGTGGGGCGGCGTCGGCGTGGCGGTTCTGGGGTTTGTCAGCACCCTGTCGCGGGGCGGCATGATGGCGGCGATACTGGCGGGGCTGGCGAGGATGGTCGTCGATTGGCGTTGGCGCGAGCGGGTTCGGCCTCTGGGCGTGGCGCTGACGGTCTGCGTGCTGGCGGCGGGCGCAGTGGCTTTGCAGGCGGGGCGGTTCGATTTCGACGGCGGCCGGTTTGCGGGACGGTTCGATAGGGTAGCGTTGCAGGACAATCTGGCCGGACGGATGCTGACCTGGCGGCGGACGGTGGATCTGGTCGTGCAGCGGCCGATGGGAATGGGCTGGTCGTCAGCGGAGGAGATGGGAGCGTTTCGGGCGCTTTCGGTCAGCCACAACGGTTATCTGTTCACGGCGCGGACGGTGGGAGTGGCGAGCGCGCTGGTGCTGCTGGGGCTGCATCTGGCGTCGGCGGCGCGGCTGGACGCGCTGACGCCGCTGTCGGTCTATGTGTTGGCGGCGATGTTCGGAGAGGACCTGACGCAGGGGGCGGGCATGGTCTTCCTGTGCTGTCTGGTGGGCGCCCTGGCGTGGCGAAGGCCGCTGGCGCCGTGAGGGTGCTGATCGTCAACACCCTGTATCCGCCGGCGCAGGTCGGCGGGGCGGAACGCAGCGTGGCGCAGTTGGCCCAAGGGCTGAGGCGGGCGGGCGTGGAGGCGTCCGTGCTGACGCTGACGCCTGGGCGCGAGACGGTGAACGAGCGGATCGACGGCGTGCCCGTGCAGCGGCTGCCGCTGCGAAATCTGTACTGGCCTTATGACGGCGCGCGACGATCGGTGGTTCGGCGGGCGGTCTGGCATGGGCTGGAGGCGGCCAATCCGCTGATGGGTCAGGCGGTGGATCGGGCGGTCGCGCGGGTGCGGCCGGATCTGATCCATCTGCACCTGACGACGGGGTTTTCACTGTCAGTCTATCGCGCGGCCGCGCGGTGGGATCTGCCGCTGGTGCAGACGCTGCGGGACTGGTCGATGCTGTGCGCGCGGGCGTCGCTGTTTCGACGCGGAAGGCGTTGCGAGCGGCGGTGTGGGTCGTGCGTGTTGCTGATCGCGGGCAAGCGGGCGCGGTCGCAAGGGGTGGACCATGTCATCGGCCTGAGCGGGCCTGTGCTGGAGACGCACCGGGCGGCGGGCTATTTTCGGCGGACGCCGGGGTCGGTGATCGGCAATGCGGCGGGTGCGGCGGTGATGGCGCCAAGACCATCGCTGGCCGAGGCGCCGACGATGCGGTTCGGGTTTCTGGGGCGGGTTGAGCCAGAAAAGGGGATCGAGGTTCTGCTGGCGGCGACCAGAGGGTTGGACGGCGACTGGAGGCTGATGATCGGCGGGCGGGGCGAGGCGGATTACCTGCAGGCGTTGAGGCGGGCGTATGATGATCCGCGCATCGTCTGGCTGGGGCAGGTGGAGGCGGAGGCGTTCTGGCCCAAGGTGGATGTGCTGGTCGCGCCGGCGGTGTGGGCCGAGCCGTTCGGACGCAGCGTCGTGGAGGCGGTTCAGCAGGGACGGGGCGTGATCGCCTCGCGCATCGGCGGCTTGGCGGAGGCGGCGCAGGGGGCGGGCATGTCGGCCCTGATCAAGGCGGAGGATACGGGCGCGCTCACCGCGGCGATGCAGGCGGCTGTGGACCAGCCGGAACGCTGGCTCTTCGCGGCGATCGGTGCGCCGGCCTGGACCGAGGCGTCGATCGTTGAGGCGCACAGCGCCATCTATCGTCAGGTGCTGAGCAGAAGGTCTTCGATGATTTCGGCCGAGCGGGACCAGACGTAACGGTCGGCGCGGCGAAGGCCGGTGTCGCGGCGAGCGTCATCCGGTCGGCTGAGCAGTTCAGCCATATGGGCGGTCAGGGCTGCGTCGTCGGCAGGGTCGAAATAGAGGGCGGCGTCGGCGCAGACCTCGCGCGTGGCGGGGATGTCGGAGGCGATGACCGGGCAGGCGAGGGTCATCGCCTCCAGCGGCGGGATGCCGAAACCTTCGTAGAGGCTGGGAAAGACCAGGGCGCGCGCGCCGCCGAGCAGGGCGGCGATCTCTGCGTCCGAGAGACGGCCTGCTAAAATCACGCGCGGGTCGGCCGGAAAGGTGGAACGGTCGAAGACAGCGGGTCGGTCGCCGATGAGGACCAGCCGAACGGCAGGGTCTGCAAGATGGGACAGGGCGCGGATGGCGACGGCGAGATTCTTGTTCGGCGTCAGATTACCCAAGGCCACGAAGTAGGGGCGGGTCGTCAAGTCGAGGCGTTCGATGATGCCCGGGTCCGGCGTGACGATGCGAAGATGGTCGGCGCTGTTCGGGGCGACGGCGATGCTGTCAGGCGACAGGTTCAGGACCGAGGCCAACTCGCACCGGGAAAACTCGGAGACGGTCGCCAGCCGCGCCCGGCGCGCCAGGATTCTGTTCAGGGCGCGGTGGAAGGCGGCGTAGCCTGTTCGGAAATGCTCAGGATGACGAAAGACGGCGGCGTCGTGGATGACGACGATCTGCTGCCGGTGCAGCACCGGACCCGAACCCCCTAACGAAAGCAGCCGGCCATGGCGCGCGGTCCAGGCCAGGGCGGTCTGTTCCCAAAGATGGCCGCCTGCGCGCCCGATCGTGCGGGTCGGGATGTGGAGCAGGTTCAGGTTCTCGGCGCCGGGGGGCGTCAGCAGGACGTAACGGTCGGCGGCGCCGGGGCGCTGGTCCAGGGCGCGGACGATCTGACGCGCATAGCGCTGAACCCCGCTCATCGGCTGGGTCAGGAAGCGGCCGTTGATGAAGACGGGCTCAGCCACCCAGGCGTCTGCGGGCGAAGGCGTCGCGGTAAATCCGGACGGTCTGTTCGGCCATGCGTGAGGCGGACAACAGGCCCGGCGCGATCGGCAGGGGTACGATGCGGCTGGCCAGCGCGGCGCGCATCGCCTCGGCCAGATGATCGGGCGAGGCGTCAACGGGCAGGCGGTCGATGCGCGCGCCGGCCTGGATCAGACGCCTAATCCCGCCGACGTCGGTGCAGACCATCGGCAGGCCCAAGGCGGCCGCCTCGATCATGGCGTAGGAGTCGGCCTCGTAACGGCTGGTCATGGCGAACAGATCGAAGCCCGCCATCAACGGCCCGGCGTCGCGTGAACCCAGCAGACGGAGGACGTCGCCGCCGGCGGTCCTGACCGCCGAGGCCAGATCACCGTCGCCGATCATGACGCCGGTGATGCGCGGATCGATGGCGTCCGCCCGGCGGACGGCGTGGGCGAACCGGATCGGGTCTTTCTGAGCGCAAAGCCGGCCGACGAAGCCGATGACCAGAGCGTCCTCGGGAACGCCAAGGGCCTGGCGGGCGGCGAGACGATCGTTGGCGGGTGGGGAGGCCAAGCCGTTGGGGACGACGTGCAAGCGGTTCCCGCCGAGTCCCCAGCGACGGGCGACGGCGGCCTCTTCCTCAGAGACGGCGATGATGGCGTCGCTGGAGCGGGCCAACAGCGCCTCGGCCGCGCCGGCGGTGATCTTCGCCAGACTGGCCGGGCCCATCATCGGCAGGGCGTGAGGCGTGTGGATCTTGGCGGCGCCGGGCGCGTGGGCTAGGCGGACCAAGGCGCCGGCCTTGGCGCTGTGGCCGTGGACGATCTCGAACGGGCCGAGGCGGGCGATCAGGCGATTCAGGGCGTGAAGGGCGGCGACGTCCCACGGTCCGACGCTGCGTCGCATCGGCAGGCGTTCATTGGCGTGAAGGGGAAGGGCGGCGACCGCGGCCTCGAACCAAGGCTCGGCGCGGTGCGGCGACCAGATCAGGGACACCTGATGGCCGCTTCCGATCAGGGCGCGGGCCAGATCGACCACATGACGCCCCGAGCCGCCGCCGGACGGCTCGATGACCAGAAGAATGCGCAATGTCGTCCCCCGACGATGGCTCAGCGTTGCAACTGAAAGCCATCATCGAGAAACGTCAAGATTGCATGCTCAGTTGACCGTCGCCTTGACGATCTTGCCGGGGCTGCGCGGCGGCTCGCCCTTGGGCAGGGCGTCGACGTGCTCCATGCCCGATTCGACCTGGCCCCAGACGGTGTACTGGCGGTCCAGGAAGGTGGCGTCGTCGAAGACGATGAAGAACTGCGAGTTGGCGCTGTTGGGGTCCGAGGTGCGGGCCATCGAGCAGACGCCGCGCACGTGCGGCTCGGCCGAGAACTCGGCCTTCAGGTTCGGCTTCTTGGAGCCCGAAGTGCCGGTGCCGGTCGGATCGCCGCCCTGGGCCATGAAGCCCGGGATCACGCGGTGGAAGACCACGCCGTCGTAGAAGCCTTCCTTGGCCAGCTCGGTGATGCGCTCGACGTGGCCGGGGGCCAGGTCGGGGCGCAGCTTGATGACCACGTCGCGGGCTTCGCCGTCGCCGGTGTCCAGGGTGAAGGTCAGGGTGTCGGCCATGTCGGTCGTCCTCTTTGGTTTGATTTGAGGCGGGACATAGCCCGCAACGCCGGTCGGGGCTATGTGGGAACGATGAGCGAAGACGAAAAGCCCCAAGAGCGCCGCCGGATGGTGAAACCGCCCACCGGCGGAACCGCCGCCGGACGCGGCATGGGCACCAAGATGAAGACGGCCGACACCAAGTCGATGTCGAGCCAGCAATGGATCAAACGCCAGCTGTCGGACAAATGGTCTGAAAAGGCGCGGGCCGAGGGCTGGCGCTCGCGCGCGGCGTTCAAGCTGATCGAGATCGACGACAAGTTCCGGCTGATCAAGCGCGGGTCAAAGGTCATCGACCTGGGCGCGGCGCCGGGCGGCTGGGTGCAGGTGGCGTTGAACCGGGGTGCGGGTGCGGTGGCGGGCGTGGACCTGCTGATGATCGCGCCGATCCCGGGCGCGACCCTGCTTCAGGCCGATTTCACCCATCCGGGTGTGGACCAGCAGCTGATCGACGCCATCGGCGGGGCGCCGGACCTGGTGCTGTCGGACATGGCGCACAATACGGTCGGGCATCGCCAGACGGACCATTTGAAGATTATCGCCCTGATCGAGATCGCCGCCGACTTCGCCATCCGCACGTTGCGGCCCGGCGGCAACTTCGTCTCCAAGAACTTCCAGGGCGGAGACGCCGGCGGGGTTCTGGCGCGGCTGCGCGAGGAGTTCGAGACGGTGAAATACGTCAAGCCGGCGTCGAGCCGTAAGGACAGCGCCGAGGTGTTTCTGGTCGCGCTGAACAAGCGCTGACGCGTCAGGCGGCGGCTGTGCTCGCGCGGGTTCTGCGATCTTCCAGGCGGGACCAGATGCGGTCGTGCAGGGCGAAGAAGAGCGTCTGGACCAAGGGCTCGACCATGCCGATGGTCAGCGCCGTGCGGATGTCGTTGGTCAGGGCGTAGGCCACGGCGACCGCCACGGCGAAGTGCATGACGCCATAGCTCACCGTTTTCAATGCGATCTGTTTGAACGACCGGGGCAGGGCGTGGCTGTGGCCGTGATGGGCGTCGTGCGAGCGACGTTGTTCCTCGGGCGACATGATGTCGAGGCGGGCGGTAAAGGCCTCTGTCGCCTCCTCAATATTGGAGGCCATGCGCCGCCGCTCGACCTTGTGCCAGACGCGGTCGTGGACGGTGTAGGCGATGGTCTGAAAGATCGGCTCGACCATGCCGACGGCCAGGGCGATGCGCCAGTCGCGGGTGATGGCGAAGGCGACCAGGATGGCGACGATCAGGTGCATGACGCCATAGCTGGCGATCTTCAGAGCCAGTTTGCGCGCGGTGCTGAGGATGACGCCGACCATGGGGAGAGAATGGTGAGCGGCCCTGCGGGTTGCAAAGCAATAAAATCTATCGGGCCTATAACCGCAATCGGCCTTGCCCCCGACCCCCGCATCCCGTTATACGCGGCCCGCAAAACGGAGACTCCCTATGGAGATACGCGAAGGACTGACCTTCGACGATGTTTTGCTGGAACCCGGCGCATCCGAGTTCATGCCGGCGATGGTCGATGTCTCGACCCAGCTGACGCGCGACATCAAACTGAACATCCCGCTGCTGTCGTCCGCCATGGACACGGTGACGGAAAGCCGCCTGGCCATCGCCATGGCCCAGTCGGGCGGCCTGGGCGTTCTGCACCGCAACATGACCATCGAGGAGCAGGCCGACGAGGTCCGCGCCGTCAAACGCTATGAGAGCGGGATGGTGGTCAATCCGGTGACGGTCGGCCCGCAGACGACGCTGGGCGAAGTGCGCGAGATCGTGGCGCGCAAGAAGATCACCGGCTTCCCCGTCGTGGATCCGGCGTCGGGCAAGCTGGTCGGGATGCTGACCCACCGCGACATGCGGTTTGAGAGCGACCTGAACGTCACCGCCGCCTCGCTGATGACCACGGGCGACCTGATCACGGTGCGCGAAGGCGCGAGCCGCGACGAGGCGCGCGAGCTGCTGAAGACCCGCAAGATCGAACGCGTCATCGTGGTGGACGAGGATTATCGGGCCGTCGGCCTGATTACGATGAAGGACATCGAGAAGGCCCAGGCCTTCCCCAACGCCGCCAAGGACGAGCAGGGCCGCCTGCTGGTTGGCGCAGCCTCCACCGTCGGGGACGCCGGATACGAACGCGCGATGGCGCTGGCCGAAGCGGGTTGCGACGTGGTGGTGATCGACACCGCCCACGGTCACTCGGCCTCGGTCGCCCAGGTGGTCGAGCGGATCAAGCGCGAGAACAACCGTCTGCAGATCATCGCCGGCAATGTCGCCACCTATGATGCGACGCGGGCCCTGATCGACGCAGGCGCGGATGCGGTGAAGGTGGGCATCGGTCCCGGCTCCATCTGCACCACCCGCATAGTCGCCGGCGTGGGCGTGCCGCAGCTGACGGCGGTGATGGACTCCGCGCGCGCGGCCAAGGGCACGGGCGCCTCGGTCATCGCGGACGGCGGCATCAAATATTCGGGCGACCTGGCCAAGGCCATCGCGGCCGGCGCCAATGTTGCCATGATGGGTTCGATGTTCGCGGGCACCGACGAAAGCCCCGGCGAGGTCTTCCTGTACCAGGGCCGCAGCTACAAGTCGTATCGCGGCATGGGCTCGGTGGGGGCGATGGCCCGCGGCTCGGCGGATCGGTATTTCCAGAAGGAAGTCTCGTCCGAGAAGCTGGTGCCCGAGGGCATCGAAGGTCAGACGCCCTATAAGGGGCCGATCAGCCCGGTTCTACACCAGATGGTCGGCGGTCTTCGCGCCTCCATGGGCTATGTCGGCGCCGGCACCATTCCTGAGTTCCAAGAGCGCGCCCGCTTCGTGCGCATCACCGGCGCGGGTCTGCGTGAAAGCCACGTCCACGACGTGATGATCACGCGTGAAGCGCCCAACTATCGGCAGGGGTAGGCGACCATGACGACCGAACTCACCTATCTGGCCCTGACGCTGATCCTGGCCCTGGTTCAGATTTTCCTGCCCGCCGGGGCGCGGACGGCCGAGTTCGGCTCGAAATGGAATGCGGGTCCGCGCGACGAGACGCCGGAGGCGAAGAAGCCGCTGACCGGCCGTCTCGAACGCGCCCAGGCCAATCTGTACGAAACCCTGCCGCTGTTCATCGGCGCGGTGCTGATCGCCCATGTCATCGGCGCGTCCAGCGCCCTGACGGTGTGGGGCGCGGCGCTCTATTTCTGGGGACGGGTGGTCTATGTGCCGCTTTACGCCTTCGGCGTTCCCTATATCCGGTCGCTGGTCTGGCTGGTCTCGCTTGCGGGACTGGTCATGGTCCTGGCGTCCCTGTTCTTCGTTTGAAAGCCTGAATTGACCCCAGCCGCTCGCCTCGCCGCCGCCGCCTCCGTCCTGGACTCCATCGCCCAGGGCCGCCAACCGGCCGAGGCCGTCATGAAGGCCTGGGGTACGGCCAACCGTTACGCCGGCTCCAAGGACCGGCGCGCCATCGCCGACCGGGTCTATAAGGTGCTGCGCGCGCGCGGCCGCCTGTCGTGGATCATGGGCGGGCGTGAAGACGGTCGGGCTCTGGTTATCGGTTCGCTGCACGCCATCGACGGCCTTTCGCTGGAAGAGATCGAGGCCCTGCATTCGGGCGACGGCTATGGCCCGCGGCCACTGTCCAAACAGGAGCGCAGCCGCATCACGGCGGGGCAGGGCGAACTGCCGGGCTGGGTCGCCGCCGGCCTGCCCGAGTTCGTGGTCGAGGATTTCAAGGCCACCTTCGGTGATCGCTGGGCCGAGGAAGCTCACACCCTGATGGCGCCGCGCGCGCCGATCGACCTGCGCGTCAACGATGCGGCCGCCACCGTCGATGAGGTCGAGGCCGAGCTGAAGGCCGCCGGTCTGGAGGCTTCGCGCACGCCCTGGTCGGCCGTCGGCCTGCGCGTGCCTTCGGAGCCGCCGCCCAACATCCAGGCGCTGGAAGGCTTCAAAGCCGGCCGGTTCGAAATCCAGGACGAAGGCAGTCAGGTCGTCTGCTGGCTGGCGGGCGCCGCACCCGGCATGACGGTGGTGGATTACTGCGCCGGCGGCGGCGGCAAGACGCTGGGTCTGGCCCAGGCGATGAAGGCGCAAGGCAAGCTGGTCGCCTCCGACGTCGTCAACAAGCGGCTGGAGAACATCCGTCCTCGCCTGCAGCGTGCGGGCGTGGAGGCGGAACTGGTCCTGATCGGTCAGAATGGCGGCGGCCTGGAAGACCTGAACGGGCAGGCCGATCTGGTCTTCGTCGATGCGCCCTGTTCGGGGTCCGGCACCTGGCGGCGTCGGCCCGAGGACGCCTGGCGTCTGACCGCCGAAGAGGTCGAAAAGCTGCACGGCCTTCAGGTGCGTATTTTGAGCCAGGCGGCCAAGCTGGTGAGGCCGGGCGGCCGTCTGGTCTATGTCACCTGTTCGATGCTGGCGCGCGAGAACGAGGCCAGCGTGGACGCCTTCGAGGCTTCACATCCTGAGTTCCGTCCCGTTCCGATCCTCCCCCGCGCGGCGGGGGAGGGGGACCACGCGCAGCGTGGTGGAGGGGGCGACCATGGTTCCGGCGCCGGGGATGGGGCCGCCCCCTCCACCGCTTCGCGGTCCCCCTCCCCCGTGGACGGGGGAGGATTTTTGACGCCGGCCGGCCGCGCGAAGTTCGCCGAGCTGGCGTCCGGGGCGCGCCTGCGCCTGTCGCCGGCCTCGGCCGACACCGACGGCTTCTTCGCCGCCATCTACGAGCGCGCGGCATGAAGCTGGCGCGGCATGGCGGGGTCTCGCTGCTCTACGTCATGGCCGCGCCTGCTGAATACGGCCCGCACCTTCAGGCCCGGATCGCGCCGCTAATGACCGGCGTCGGTCCTGTTGAGGCCGCCGTGAGCCTGGGCGCCGCCCTGGCGCGGCTGGAGGCGGCGGGCGATCTGCCGGATCTGATCGTATCGCTGGGCTCGTGCGGATCGCGGGTGCTGGATCATGCGGCGGTCTATCAGGCCTCGTCCGTCGCCTATCGCGACATGGACGCCAGCCCGCTGGGTTTTCCGAAGGGCGTGACCCCCTTGCTGGACCAGCCCGCCGTCCTGCCTTTGCCGTGCCCGATCCCCGGCGTGCCGACGGCGACCCTGTCGACCGGAGCGAACGTCGTGTCCGGCGCCGCCTATGACGCCATCGACGCCGAGATGGTGGACATGGAGACCTGGGCTCTGGTCCGCGCCGCCCAGACCTTCGGTGTGCCTCTGATCGCCTTACGCGGCGTGTCGGACGGTCGCGCCGAGTTGAAGGCTTTGGAGGACTGGACCTCGACCCTGCATCATGTCGACGAGAACCTGGCCGTTGCCCTGGATCGGCTGATCGCCGTGCTGGAGGCCGACGGCCCCGCCGCTCTTGAGCTTCCCGCCCTTGAAATATCGGCCCCGCCCGGCCAAGACGCCGCCCATCCTCCCGCCCCGGATTCGATCACGCCATGACCACGCCGCAAGACCACCAAAAGGTCCTCATCGTCGACTTCGGCAGCCAGGTGACGCAGCTGATCGCGCGCCGCCTGCGCGAGGCCAGCGTCTATTGCGAGATCCATCCGTTCCAGAAGGCCGAGGCAGCTCTGACGGCCATGAACCCCGCGGCCATCATCCTGTCGGGCGGTCCCGAGAGCGTGCATGAAGAGGGCAGCCCCCGCGCGCCGCAGGGCGTGTTCGAGGCCGGCGTGCCGGTGCTGGGCATCTGCTACGGCGAGATGACGATGTGCGAGCAGCTGGGCGGCAAGGTCGAGGGCGGCCACACGCGCGAGTTCGGCCGCGCCGAGATCACGATTCAGAAGACCTCGCCCCTTCTGGCCGACCTGGCCCCTGTCGGCGAGAACGAAGAGGTCTGGATGAGCCACGGCGACAAGATCGTCGCCATTCCACAAGGCTTCGACGTGGTCGCCTCGTCCGAGGGGTCGCCCTATGCGGTGATCGCCGATGAGGCCCGTAGCTTCTACGGCGTGCAGTTCCACCCCGAGGTGATGCACACGCCGCGCGGCCATCAGATGCTGAAGAACTTCACCCACGGCATCGCGGGCTTGAAGGGCGACTGGACCATGGCCGCCTATCGCGACGAGAAGATCGCCCAGATCCGCGAACAGGTCGGTGACGCCAAGGTGATCTGCGGCCTGTCGGGCGGGGTGGACTCCTCGGTCGCCGCCGTTCTGATCCATGAGGCCATCGGGGATCAACTGACCTGCGTCTTCGTCGACACCGGCCTGTTGAGGAAGGACGAGGCCACCCAGGTCACCACCCTGTTCCGCGAGCACTATAACATCCCGCTGGTGCACGTTGATGCATCGAAGGAATTTCTCGGCGAACTAGCTGGAATTTCCGACCCCGAAACCAAGCGCAAGACCATCGGTCGGCTGTTCATCGAGGTGTTCGATCGCGAGTCCGCCAAGATTGAGGGCGCCGAATTTCTGGCCCAGGGCACCCTCTATCCGGACGTGATCGAGAGCGTCTCTTCGTCCAGCGGCAAGGCCCACGTCATCAAGAGCCACCACAACGTCGGCGGCCTTCCCGACTATATGAAACTCAAACTGGTCGAGCCTCTGCGCGAGCTGTTCAAGGACGAGGTCCGCGCCCTGGGCCGCGAACTGGGCCTGACCGACGCCTTCGTCGGCCGCCACCCGTTTCCCGGACCGGGCCTGGCCATCCGCATCCCTGGCGAGATCACGCCGGACGCCGTCGAGACCCTGCAACAGGCGGACGCCATCTATCTGGATGAAATCCGCAGGGCGGGTCTCTACGACAAGATCTGGCAGGCCTTCGCCGTGCTGCTGCCAGTCAAGACCGTCGGCGTCATGGGCGACGCCCGCACCTATGAAAAGGTCCTGGCCCTGCGCGCCGTCTCCTCAACCGACGGCATGACCGCCGACTTCTACCAATTCCCCTGGGACGTCCTGTCCAAGACCGCCACCCGGATCATCAACGAGGTCCGGGGCGTCAACCGCGTCGTCTACGACGTGACGTCCAAGCCGCCGGGGACGATCGAGTGGGAATAATTCGGGGCCTTCTGAAACTTTCCAGAACGCTTTCGATTTCCTCGCTAAAATACTGACTTACAAGAAAAATGCTGTCGCAGTCTCTCGATACCTTTCGAGGGGCTGCGAACCGCTGTGTCGGTCCCTCCGACGGTCCCCGCCGCCATTGCCTGGCGGGAATCCGCTCCATACCGTCAGGGGGCTGAAGGCGGCCTGACGGTCTTTTTTCGAACCAAGCAACTGACTTGGTTGAGGAAAATGTCTCCGAAAGACCCCGAAAGCAGGTGACGGTCTTTTGGAGTCAAACGGCATGCTTACGGACGCCGCATTGCGAAATATCCGTGGGAAATCAAAATCCTACAAAATGACCGACAGGGACGGTCTCTACATTCTGGTGTCTCCCGCCGGCGGGATCGCCTTCAAGTACGACTACCGCTTCAACGGCCGGCGTGAATCGGTGACGCTGGGGTCCTACGGCCCGGCGGGCCTGTCCCTCGCCAAAGCGCGCGAGAAGGTGATCGATGCCAAGCGTCTGATCGCTGAAGGCGTCTCGCCCGCCCTGGAAAAGCAGCGCGCCAAGCGGCGCCTGAAGGAGGCCCGGAGCTTCGGCCATGTCGCCCGCCGCTGGATGGATCACGCGCCCATGGCGGACAGCACCCGCAACATGCGGCGGTCCATCTTCAATCGCGAAGTTCTGCCCCAGTGGGACAACAGGCTGCTGAACGAGATCACGCCCGGCGACCTGCGGGCGCATTGCCAGACGATCGTCGAACGCGGCGCGCCGGCGACGGCGATCCATGTCCGCGACATCGTCAAACAGATCTACGCCTTCGCCATCCTGCACGGGGAGAAGATCGACAACCCCGCCGACGGGGTCGGTCCCGCCTCCATCGCGACCTTCCGGCCCCGGGACCGGGCGCTGTCGCCGACCGAAATCCGGATCATGCTCGGACTGCTCGGCGAGGTGGCGACCCTGCCGACGATCCGGTTGGGACTGAAGTTCATCCTGCTCAGCATGGTCCGCAAGAGCGAGCTTCAGGACGGAGTTTGGGACGAGGTCGATTTCGCCAACGCGGTCTGGTCGATCCCGAAGGAGCGGATGAAGCGGTCCCGGCCGCACAACGTCTACCTCTCGACCCAGATGCTCGACATCCTCATCGCGCTGAAGACCTGTGCGGGGAACTCGAGATACATCCTGCCGTCCCGCTACGACGCGGACGCGCCGATGTCGCGGGCCACCTTCAATCGCGTGACCAGCGCCATCGCCGAACGGGCAGGGGAGCGCGGCCTGCCTCTGGAGCCGTTCACGGTCCACGACCTGCGTCGGACCGCCTCGACCCTTCTGCACGAGATGGGGTTCAATTCGGACTGGATCGAGAGGGGACTCGCGCACGAGGAGCGGTCATCGCGCGGGGTCTACAACAAGGCCGAGTTCGAGGCCCAGCGCCGTCACATGGCGCAGGAGTGGTCGAACGCCGTGGACGCCTGGGAGGCCGGACGGGCGTTCACGCCCGTGCTCGTCATCCCGGAGACGGCCGGTCCTCGCTTCGATCCCCGGCTCTGACGGGGCGGGTGATCCGTTTGCGCACGTCCGGCGGCGGCGCCCGGCGGATCGGCTTAGCGCGGCGAAGCGCCAGCCAGGCCTCGATCTCGGCTAGGTCCCAGACGACGCATCTCGGCGTTAGCAGGAACCGCCTCGGAAACTGGCCACGCTGCTCCATCTCCCAGATGGTGCTGTCGGCCAGCGGCACCATCTGGCGCAACTGCGTCTTCTTGATCGTGCGCCTGAGCGGCGGGTCGGCCTGGGCCATGTCGAAATCCCGTTCTGTTCGGGAGGATTCGAACGCGAAAGGCCGCGAGAGGTGAAGGCCGCAAGCTTACGCCCGCTCGTCTACGGGCGAGGCCCATCGCTGCGGGTGGCGGTCTGGTCGACCGCGGTCGGATCAGCGCTCCAACTCCAGGCGTCCATCATCACCTTGAAGAGGTAGGTGTTCGGGAAATAGCCGCGGACGCGCTCGGCTCCGACGCCGATCGCCAGCACGGGCACCTCTTCGGCGGTGTGGCTGTCGTTGACCAGGACGTTCTCCAGCCGAACGAGGCCCTCTTCGCGCCCCGAGGTCTTCCAGGCGTCATAGCCCTCCAGAAGCGGCTCGCCGCGGCGGCCGCCGTCGACCTGCAGACCGAAGGAATGGTCCGCCGTGAACAGCAGCAGGGTGTCGTCGAGATCAACGCGGCTCTGCACTTCGGCGATCAGCCTGTCGAAATCCACGACGTTCTGCAGGCCTTGGCGCGGATCGTCCGTGTGCGCGTCCCATTCCACCACGAGGAAGTAGCCCGTGTCCGACCGTTCCAGGATCTCGAGCGCCCGAAGCGTCGCCGCGCGAACGTCCATCGCGTCGGCGACGACGACCGGTCGGAGATTGTCGGCCGGCGCATCGGCGAGCGTCGCGTAGATCGGACGGCCGTGGGCCGCGCTGAGCGCGTCGAAGCCCGAGCCGCGCGCCGCGAGCTGCTCGGCGATCTCCTCGCGGCCGGCGCCGAACAGCACGTCCACGCCGTCCCCGAACCGGGGCGTAAAGGCCTGGGGGAAGATCTCGCCCCATTTCGCGCGATCGTTCGCATGGGCGTAGTTGGCGGCCGGGGTGGCGTCGGTAATCGCCTGCGTCGTGATCACGCCGGTCAGCAAGCCGCGCTCCTCCGCGTATTCGAGCAGGGTCTTGGTCGGCGCGCCGTCAGTCTGGCCCCGCACGGCGTCGGGGCCCTGGCTGATCACGCCGTTGCGGGTCTTCACGCCGGTGACGATGGCGGACATGCCGTTGGCGGAATCGGAGACGAAGTCGTCCACCGGCGAGGTCTCGCTCAGGCCGAGATGCGGCCAGCCCTGAACGTGCAGCCGCAGCGGCTCGCCATAGCCCAGCAGGCTGGCCGCCGAGAGCGTCGGCACGCCGCCGGCGTCGGCGAGGAAGAGGATGACGTTGCGCGCCCGTCCGGGCGCGGGCCGGCCCGTCGCGCCGGTCTGGGCCGCTGCGGCGGGCGCGGCGCCGTCCTGCGCCGTCGCCGGGACCGAGGAGAGGATGAGGCAGGCGGAGACGGCGGCGGCGGTCAGAAGGCGGAGCGTTCTCATGATGGGTCGGCCTCGATCCTGAAAAAAGACGTCGCAAGAGGCCGTTCGCGGCGCCGCCCCCGTCGATCGCGCCCGCTCGATACACCGCGTTTCGTGTCAGCTCGGCGACGGCGAGGCTGCGACCCGACCGCGCAGCGCGGGCAGTGGCGGACCGCTGTCACGCAACCATCCGCGACTTGTCACATCCCGTGACTAATCATGATTCCAGCGTTCCAGAATTATGGGTATGTCGCCCATAGAGGCGGGGGAGAATCTTCATGCGAACGATCATGATCGGACTTGCGATGGCCGTGCTGGCGACCCAGGCCGCCGCTCAGAACCAGACAGCCGGCTTCTTCGCCTTCCGGGGCGAGGGCGAGCGCGGCTGGGAGGCGACCTGCACCCTTCAGCGCGTCGGCGGCCGCACCCTGCAGCGCGAAATGACGGGACCGCGCGACGCGCAGCAGGTCATCGCCGCCCGAAGCATCATCGGCGGGCGCTGCGAGTTTCGCGCCTCGACGACCGGGCCGCTGACGCTGGAGTTCGACGATACCCGGTTCCAGTGCCCGTTCACCTCGCCGCCCGGAACCTGCGGCACGGTGATCGCCGCCGGCCAGTCGGGCGCGTTCGACGTCCGTATCCGGAACTGACCTCCTGATCCGGCGGCCCGGACCGGGTCGCCGGAAAAAGGGGCTTGTCCGGACTCACAATTCCATTAGTTTGGAAATATGGAATCCGAAGACGCAATCCTGGCGCTCGCCGCCCTCGCCCAATCGACCCGGCTGGAGGTGTTCCGGCTGCTCGTCCGCCATGAGCCTGACGGCTTGCCCGCCGGCGAGATCGCCCAGGCGCTCGCCGTGCCCGCCAACACCATGTCGTCGCATCTGGGCGTCTTGTCGCGCGCCAAGCTCGTCAGCTTCGAGCGCCACAGCCGGTCGATCGTCTACCGCGCCGATCTGGAGCGGGTGCGCGGCCTGGTGATGTTCCTGCTCAAGGACTGCTGCCAGGGACGTTCGGAACTGTGCGCGCCGCTTCTGGCCGAGCTGGCCTGCTGCGACTGAGGCTGAAATGGACGTCGTCATCTATCACAACCCCGCCTGCGGGACGTCTCGCAACGCCCTGGAGCTGATCCGCCACGTCGGGATCGAGCCGCATGTGGTCGAGTATCTGAAGACCCCGCCGTCGCGCGCCATGGTCGCCTGGTTGGCGGAGCGGACCGGCGCCCCGCTGCGCGACCTGCTGCGGGAGAAGGGCACGCCCTTCGCCGAACTGGGTCTCGACGCCCCCGGCCTGACGGATGACCAGTTGCTTGATGCGATCGAGGCCCATCCGATCCTGCTCAACCGACCGATCGTCGTCAGTCCTCTGGGCGTGGGCCTGTGCCGCCCGTCGGAGGCCGTACTGGACCTGCTGCCGGCCGACGATCTGAAGCCCTTCACCAAGGAAGACGGGGAGGTCGTCATCGACGCCGACGGCCGGCGGGTGGGACGATGACCGACGCGCCCGCCGCTGCGCCGCGCCGCCTGTCGTTCCTCGACCGGTGGCTGACGGTGTGGATCTTCGCCGCCATGGCCGTGGGCGTCCTGCTCGGAACCGTGGTGCCGGGCCTGCCCGCCTGGGTCGACAGCCTTTCGGTCGGGACCACCAACATCCCGATCGCCATCGGCCTGATCCTGATGATGTACCCGCCGCTGGCCAAGGTCCGCTACGAAGCCCTGCCGCGCGTGTTCGCCGACAAACGGGTTCTGGCCCTGTCCCTGATCCAGAACTGGGTGCTCGGTCCGGTGTTGATGTTCGCCCTGGCGGTGATCTTCCTGCGCGATCAGCCGGAGTACATGACCGGCGTGATCCTGATCGGCCTGGCGCGCTGCATCGCCATGGTGCTGGTCTGGAACCAGCTGGCGCGCGGCGACAACCAGTATGTGGCCGGTCTCGTGGCCTTCAACTCGATCTTCCAGATCCTGTTCTTCAGCCTCTACGCCTGGCTCTTCCTCACCGTTCTGCCGCCGCTGTTCGGCCTGCAGGGCAGCGTGGTGGACGTCAGCGTCTGGACCATCGCCGGAGCCGTGCTCGTCTACCTCGGCGTTCCGTTCCTGGCCGGATTCCTGACCCGTCGCAGCCTGATCGCCCGCAAGGGGGCCGACTGGTACGAGCGCCGCTTCCTGCCGCGCATCGGGCCGATCACCCTGATCGCGCTGCTCTTCACCATCGTGGCCATGTTCAGCCTCAAGGGCGGAGAGGTCGTGGCCCTGCCGCTGGACGCCCTGCGCATCGCCATTCCGCTGACGATCTACTTCCTCGTCATGTTCGTCGTCAGCTTCCTGATGGGCAAGCTGATCGAGGCGGACTACCCGCGCACCACGGCCCTGGCCTTCACCGCGGCCTCCAACAATTTCGAGCTGGCCATCGCGGTCGCCATCGCGGCGTTCGGACTGGCCTCGCCGGTCGCCTTCGCGGCCGTCATCGGTCCGCTGGTGGAGGTGCCTGTGCTGATCCTGCTGGTCTCGGTCGCCCTCTGGATGGGCCGGCGCTGGTTCCCCGACACGGTCCCGCCGGCGGACGCCCCGTGATGGTGGTCCTGTATCTGATCGAAGCGACCGACGCCGGCCTCATCGCCGCGCTGCGGGCCGAAGGCCTGCCCGCGCCGGACGCCGGCCGCTACTTCAGCGCCGATCACTCCGGCGCGGTCGTCGGCTACGTCGGGCTGGAAGGGGAGGGGCGCGATCTGCTGCTGCGCTCCTTGGTCGTCCTCGCCGACCGCAAGGCGCGCGGCCTGGGAGCCCGGGTGCTGGCCGCCGCCGAGATCGTCGCCGGTAACATGGGCGCTGCACGGCTGCACCTGCTCACCACCACGGCCGAACCCTTCTTCGCCCGGAACGGCTACCGGACGGCGAACCGCCAGACGGCGCCGGAGGCGATGCGGCGGACCCGCGAGTTCGCGGGGCTCTGCCCGGCATCGGCGGCCTATCTGATCAAGGACCTCTGATGACCTTCGCCCGCCTGAGATCGCTGCCCGATCCGGATTATCTGCCGGCCCTGGACAAGGCCTATCTGTCGGCCGATCCGGCCAGCGGTCTGGGGCCGCACGACCCTCCGCCCCGGATCCTGCTCCTCTACGGATCGCTGCGCGAACGGTCCTATTCGCGCTTCTGCGTCGAGGAGGCGGCCCGCCTGCTGCAATGGATGGGATGCGAAACCCGCATCTTCGATCCGTCGGACCTGCCTCTGCCGGGGTCGCCCGGCGACGACGACCACCCGGCTGTGCGCGAACTGCGTGAGCACGCCCTGTGGTCCGAGGGCATGGTCTGGTGCAGCCCCGAACGGCACGGCCAGGTCTCGGGCCTGATGAAGCTCCAGATCGACCATCTTCCTCTGAGCCTGGGCGGCGTACGCCCGACCCAGGGCCGGACCCTGGCCGTCATGCAGGTCTCCGGCGGGTCGCAGAGCTTCAATGCCGTCAACACCCTGCGGCTGCTCGGCCGCTGGATGCGGATGATCACCATCCCCAACCAATCCAGCGTGGCCAAGGCCTTCCAGGAGTTCGACGACGCCGGGCGGATGAGGCCGTCCGCCTACTATGAACGGATCGTCGACGTGATGGAGGAACTGGTGCGCTTCACCATCCTCACCCGCCCGCACGCCGCCCGGCTCGTCGACCGCTATTCCGAGCGCAAGGCGGCCGGAATCCCGCTCGACGCCGCGACCGACCTGTCCTCCATCGCCATCGCGGCACAGTGAGCGACGACGCTAGAGCGTGGTCCTGAGTGAAGGGTCGATGGATTTTCGCCAGTCTTCTCCGACGCTGGCGGCGTCCGCGAACTCAGGCCACCGCTGGACCGCGTCGCGCACCTCCTGGACGATCGCTCGGGCCCGGCGCGCGTTGATCGATGCGGTGCGGGCGCTGGCGTCGAAGTCTTCGAGGGTGAAGCCGTCGCGCTTGCCGTTCATCGACATCTGATGACGCGCCGTCCACAGGCCGGTCGGGTTGTAGCTCCAGGTGATGTCATAGGCCGGCGACAGCGACCAGGCGCCGGACCGGTCCATCAGGAAGGCGATGTTCTTGACGTGGTCGTCCTGGTTGCGGGCGATGATGTTGAAGGCCATGCGCCGGTACTGTTCCTCGATCGCCGCCATCGGCAGACCCAGCTGACGAATGACCAGGAAGGCCTGTTCGTAGGCGTAGGCGTTCGGATCGCAGAAGTCGTAATGGGCCAGGGCCGCCAGCGACTGCATGTGCAGCTTGCCGCCGCCCGGCAGGCGGTCGAACCGCTTGGTCATAAAATGTCGTCGGCCGCCTTCCTCGAGCAGACGGCATTCAGCCACCTGGACGCCGGCCGCCACGGCCATCCGGGCGTAGGCGTACTCGACCGCGCCGTAGCCCTCGGGATCGGCCAGTTCGCGGTCCTTGTTGTTCTTCACCCCGTCGAATTTCAGCAGCCAGTAGTCGAAGCCGTCGCCGGCCTCGACCTGGCCCGAGCGGACCTCGTTGGTGGCCGCGTTCCAGGCGATCACCGCCTTGGCGCGCGCGCCGCCCGCCGAGGTGCCGACCCGCAGGATCTCGCGCAGGGCGTCGGCCTTCTTGCTGTCGGCGAAGGAGGCCTGCAGATCGTTGCGGTGGCTGAGGACCTCGGAGGCCAGTTCGACCAGGGCGTCGATCTGTATGCGGGAGGCCTTGCGGGGCCGGGGGCCGACCGCGGGGGCGAACTCCAGCGCGCCCATGCCGCGGGCCCCCGTGTAGCAGAGGCGCTCCACGGCGTTGAAACTCTCCGGCGTCCGCCCCTGGGTCGCGAGCCAGGCGTCGATCAGGGTGTTGCCGTATTTGTCGGGGAGGGCGTCCGCCAACAGCCCGGGCAGGCCGTGGAAGCTCTCCCGGTTGAGCCCGGGAAAGCTGAACACCTGCGTCCCCGGGGGCATGGCCAGCGGCGCCACCTGAATGCCGCTGGCGGCGAAGGCCGGGTCGTAGGCGAAGGCGGCGACGTCGGCGCCGTCCTCCAGCGAGACGGCGCCGATCCGGCGTCCCCACAGGCGGACCTCCGCGACGGTGGTCATCGGTCGTCGCCCCAGGCCCAGGGCGCGGCGGCGGCGGCGTCGCGGCCGTCGTCGGCGTCCGGCCGGGCGCGCTGCCGGGTCTTGCCATGGCGCTCCAGCAGGTCGATCGGATTGGGCGGCGTCTCGGGCAGGAGGCGTTCGAGCCCCTCCAGCCTGTCCAGGGCGCGCAGGCAGCGGATCAGATTGGCGACCTGGATCGATCCGCCGTCCTCGAGCCGTTCGATCGTCCGTTTGGAGACGCCGGCGGCCTGGGCGAACTGCGCCTGGGTCATCCCCCGCGCCAGCCGCGCCTCCGCCATGCGACGGCCGAACTCGGCCAGGGCTGCGTCATCGGTGGTGAGATTGGTGATTTTCATAATTCGCCACTTTCGGCGACTTATATAGGAGATAAGGGGTTAAGTCGTCAATAATGGCGACTTGTGTCTATGTGAAATAACTCGCCATTTCTGGCGAACTATAGGCGGGAATGGCGCTTAAGTCGCCATAAGTGACGATTTCCGGTAGCCTAACGATCGGCCGCCGTCCCTGCGACCCCCAAGCTTACGACCGCAAGGCTGCGGTCGCTTCAGCCGGCGGGCGCCGCCTTCGCGCCCGGACCGGACGCCCGGAGGAATCCGATCACGAGGACGAGCACGGTGAGCAGCTGAACGATGACGCCTTCCAGCGTCGGATAGAGGCCGAGGATTTCAATCCGGGGAATCCAGGCGACCGGGTGGACGTCGACCCATCCCGCCTCCTGCAGCGCGGCCACGCCCTTGCCGACCAGGACGACCGACAACACGGCCATCAGGATGGAGCTGAGAGAGAAGAAGCGGCCGATGGGCAGGCGCTTGCTGTAGGTCAGCAGGGCCCAGGCGACCACGGCCAGGACGGCCACGGCGGTCAGGGCGCCGGCCAGCATACCCAGGTGGCCGCCCTGGCTCCAGATCGCGGCGTAGAACAGGATGGTCTCGAACACCTCGCGGTAGACCACCACGAAGGCGAGCAGGAACAGCAGCCAGGCCGACCGCCCCGACAGGGCCCTCGACAGCTTCTCGCGGATATAGATCTGCCAGGCGTCTGCGTGAGACTTGCCATGCATCCAGATGCCCACCGAGACCAGGACCGCGCCGGCCAGCAGAGAACCGAAGCCCTCCGTCAGTTCCCGGCTCGCCCCGCTGATCGAGATCAGGAAGGTCGCCGCCGCCCAGGTGGCCCCGCCGGCGAGCAGGGCCGCGACCCAGCCGCCGTGGACATAACGCAGCGCCTCGGGGCGCTCCGCCTTGCGCAGGAAGGCGATCATGGCGACCACGATCAGCAGGGCCTCCAGGCCTTCGCGCAGGAGGATGGTGAAGGCGCCCGCGAAACTGGCGACGTTGTCCGCCTCCTGCGGCGCCAGCGCCCGTTCGGCGGTGTCCAGCAGGGCGTTGAGCCGTGCGATCTGGGCGTCGACGTCGTCCACCGGCGCGCCTTGACCGATGGCGACGCGAACCCCGGTCATCGCGGCTTCGACACGCCGCAGCAGGGCCCCGTCGCGGGCGCCGAGCGCCGGTTCGACCGGTTCGAAGCCGTCGAGATAGGCCGAGAGCGCCAGGTCGCCAGCCTGTTTACGGTCGTCTCGACGGTAGGCCGTCTGGCTTTCCGCGAGGCGGGTTCGCGCCAGCGCGAGGGCGCCGCCCGACGCCGGCGAGGCGGCCTCGGGATGACGGCGGATGTAGGCGGTGACCGCCCGGGCCTTGGTCTCGCCGATGCGCGACGCCAGGTCGGCGGGCGTGGTCTGGGTGACCGCGGCCAGGGTGGGGAAGGCGGCCCGGATCGCCGGGTCGCTCTCCCACAGACGCTGGCCTTCGGCGGCCTCGGCGTCGGTGAAGGCGAACCGCCCGACGTAGAAGGCCAGGGCCCAGCGATCCTCCGCCGGCAGATGCGCGAAACTGGCCATGGCGGTGCCGTCCAGGCCCTGGTCGATCACCTGATAGAGGCCGAACACGCTGCGCTGGCGGGCGCGCTCGACGTCGGCGAAAGCAATCGGCGCCGGGTCCAGCCCTTGAGCGCCTTCGCCGTCGGCGCGGCCTGTGACGCCGTGGCAGACGGCGCATTGCTCCTGGTAGAGAGTCCGCCCCCGCGCCAGGTCAGGCGGGAAGGCCGGCGCGAGCGGGCTCGGATAGACGGCGAGCAGGGCGGCGGCCAGGGCCTTGGCCTGGGCGGCGACCGCTTCCGGCGCGGCCTTGTCGCGGATGCGGGTCTCCAGGGCGGCGGCGTCGCGGACGAGCGCGGCCTTGCCGGCGGTCGCGGGCAGGGCGTCGATGCGGGTGCGGATCTGGCCCGCGAACTCGGTCATCTCGCCGTATTCGGCCGGGTTGACGATCTGGCCGTTCGCGACGGCGCCGGCGTAGTCGACCGACACATAGTCCAGCAGCCGCCAGGCGACCTGGGCCTCCGAGGCGGCGGGCGCCTGGGCCTGAACGGGAGCCGCGGCCCCGAGGGCCAGGACCAAAAGCAGCAACCGAAGGAAATGACGCATGGCGAGCCTAACTGTGAACGGCTCGCATTATCACTGGTGCGTCAGGGTGTCGCGCTCGAAAGTGAAGCTCGCCCCACGGCGTCATGTCCGTGACTACAGAACGCGTGGTCATGCAGCACCTCGATGACCTTGCAGGCGGAGACCCGGCCGCCGGCGCATTCGGCCGTCATGCGCGACAGCTCCGTCTTGAGCGCTTGAAGCTGGGCGATCTTCTCGGTGACCTCGCTCAGATGCCGCTCGGCGATCGCATTGGCCTCGCCGCAAGCCCGGTCGGGATGATCCGACAGGTCGAGCAGGGATCGGATCGAGTCGATGTCGAACCCGAGCTGGCGCGCGTGACGGATGAACGAGAGCCGGCGCAGGGCGACATCGTCATACAGGCGTCGGTCGCTGGCGGTGCGCGGCGCCGCCGGCAACAGGCCGATCTGCTCATAGAAGCGGATGGTCGGGACCTTCACGCCGGTGGCGGCGGCCAGCTTGCCGATGGTGCGAAGGGAGGGGGGCGCGGACGGGGAGGGCATGACCTGAAAATAGTCGCTTGATCCTCTAGCGGCTAGAGGATGCACAAAGGCTCCCGAAAACCACGGAGCCCTCATGACCGAGCCCCTGACCCCGGATGTTCCCGCCGCCTCGGGCTGCGGATGCGGCGCGCCGGTGAAGTTCGACGGCGCCTCCCCCGCCTATCGCCGCATCCTGCTGGCGGTCATCGCCATCAATGCGGTCGCCTTCGTGGCGGTCGCGGGCGGGGCTCTGGTGCAGGGTTCGGCCTCGCTGGGCGCCAATGCGCTCGACTTCCTGGCCGACAGCGCGACCTACGCCATCAGCCTTTGGGCCATCGGCAAATCAGTCCGCGTGCGCTCGGGCGCGGCGCTCGTGAAGGGCGCCAGCCTGGCGCTTCTGGCGGTGTTCATCCTCGGCTTCGCCGTCTGGCGCGCAGTGTCCGGCGCGCCGCCGGAAGGGACGGTCATCACCGGGCTCGGTCTCTTCGGCTTCGTCGCCAATGCCATCGCGGCCCTTCTGCTGGTGCGCCATCGCGACGGCGACGCCAACGTCCGGTCCGTCTGGCTCTGCACCCGTAATGACCTGATCGAGAGCCTGGTCGTCGCCGCGGCGGGCGGACTCGTCTGGCTGACGGCCTCCCGCTGGCCCGACCTGATCGCCGGCGCCATCCTGGCGGTCGTCTTCCTGCAGTCGGCCTGGTCGATCATCCGTCAGTCGCAGGCCGAGCTGAGGGCGGCGGGATGACGGCGACCTTCACGCCGGCGCTCGGCCACAGCTGGCTCAGCGGCCTCTATGATCCCGCGATCGCCCTGCTGACGCGGGAGCGGATCTGGCGCGAGGCCCTGTTGACCGCGCTGGATCCGCGCGCCCGCGACCGCATCGTCGACATCGGCTGCGGCACCGGCAGCCTGGCCGCCCTGATCAAGAAGCAAGCGCCGGGGAGCCAGGTGATCGGGATCGATCCTGACGGCGATATCCTCGACCGGGCGCGCGTCAAGACGCGGTCGCTCGGGGTCGAGGTCGAGTTCGTCGAAGGCTTCGCGCGGGATGTGGGCCGGATCGTGGGTGAGGCGGGCGCCGACAAAATCGTCTCGAGCCTGGTGTTCCACCAACTGCCCCTGCCGGAGAAGCGCGCCGGTCTGGCCGCCTGCCTGCGTGCGCTCAAGCCGGGCGGTCGTCTTCACATCGCCGACCACGGCCTGCAACGGACAGCCGCGATGCGCACGGCGTTCCGCATCATCCAGGCGCTGGACGGCCACGCGGACACCCAGCCCAACGCCGACGGCGTGATCCCTGTCCTGCTCGCCGAGGTCGGGTTCGCAGAAATCGAGGAGACGACGGTTTTTCCAACCCCGACCGGATCCATCTCCCTCTACCGGGCGGTGCGGCCGTGACCGGTCGTCGCAGACAGACTTGGCCCGGGCCCGGTCAGGTGAACAGGGCCGGACCAGATGGGGCCCTGTACTGTGTAACGCATTGCTCCCCGGAACGAACAAAAGTATGCAGCTCGCGATGACCTGGTCGATGACGACATGGGCGAAACTGGTGTTGGCGGCGACCTTGGTGGTCGCAGCCTTCTTCGTCGTGCCGGTCGCCGACGCCGCGACCTGCATGCCGGAACTCCCGGCGGCGCACGCTTCCGTGGATCATGATCCAAGCCAGGGCGATCACACCGGCTCCGCCGAAAACGGCATCTGCGCGCACGGCCATTGCCATCACACCGCCTCCGCGCGGGCCGAGGCGGGGGACGATCTTCCCCTGCAGGTCTATTCGCGACCCGTGCATGCCTTCCCCGTCAGCGAGGTGCGGGCCTCCATCGCCCCCGATGGCCTGATTCGACCGCCCAGAGCCTGACACGGCGACCGCGCGTCCGCGCGGGCTCTCTCGTGTCACTCCCTCTGGAAGATGAATCATGCCTCCCTCATATCGCCGGCCGCCACGCTTCGCGCTCGGCTGCGCGCTCGCCGCCTTCGCGGCTGTGCTGGCCAGCCCCGCCTGGGCTGACCCCGCCCCTTCGTTCGCCGAGCTCCTCGCCCGACTGGATCAGACCCCTGCCACACTGGAAGCTGGGGCGCTCGTGGACGCCGCGGAAGCGCGGGCTCGGCAGGCGCGTGTCCGCCCCAACCCGACCCTCGCCCTGGACGCCGAGAATGCGTTCGGAAGCGGTCCCTTCTCGGGTTATGACAACGCCGAGACCACGCTCTCGGTCACCCAGGATCTTGAGCTCTGGGGCCGGCGTACGGCTCGGATCAATGCAGCTCGCGCGGATGCGGGAACCGCGTCGCTGCGGCGGGACCTCGCCGTAGTCGACGCCGCTGGACGGTTGGCGCTGGTCTACGCCGACGCCGAAGCGGCCGAACGTCGCGCGATGCTGGCGGAAGAGACTCTGAGCCTTACCTTGGCCGACGCCCGCGCCGCCCTCGTGCTGGTGGAGGAGGGGCGCGAGCCGCTTCTGCGCGGCATCCAGGGCGAGAGCGAAGCGGCCGCCGCGCGCGCTGGTCTCGATGAAGCCATCGCCGAACGGGAAGCCGCCTTCGCGCGACTCACGGCCGTAGCCATGCTCATCGAGCCGGTGACGACCATCGAGGCCAGCCTGTTGGACCTGGCGCCGGCGGCCGCGCTTGCGCCGACGGACCAGACGCCGACCGTGCGCGTGGCCGAGGCTGAGCGCTCGGCCGCCGAAAGCCGCATCGCGGTCGAACGCACCCGGTCGCGACCGGACGTCAGCGCCAGCGTCGGACTTCGCCGCTACGAGGCGGAAGACGCGACGGCGCTGACCTTCGGCCTCAGCCTGCCCCTGCCGCTGTTCGATCGGAACCGCGGCAACATCGAAGCCGCCCAGGCGGACTTCAGGGCGGCCGACGCCCGGCTGATGACCGCCCGTCAGGAAGCCCAGGCGGACCGGGCCGCAGCACAGGCGCGCCTCCGCGCCTCGGTGAGCCGCGTCAACGCCGCCGACGCCGGGGTGACCTCCGCCGAAGAAGCCTACCGCCTCTCGCGGATGGGCTTCGAGGCGGGCCGGATCTCGCAGCTCGAGCTTCGCGCGACCCGCACCGCCCTGGTCAACGCCAGAACCGCCGCCGTGGACGCCCGCCTCGCCCGGGTCCGCGCGGAAATCGATCTCGCGCGCCAGGACGGCCGCGCCCCCTTCCAAGGAGCCCAATGATGCGCAAGCGCACTTCCAACAAGACCTTGTTGATCGGCGGGGTCGCCGCCCTCGTCATCCTCGGGGCCGGGGGTCTTTACCTCGCCATGGGGCGGTCGGATCCGCCCGCCGCCGAAGGCGCGGCGGCTGAAGGCGAAGCCGGTCACGCCGAAGAGGAGGGCGGTCACGCCGAAGGCGAGGCCGAAGCGCCCGAGGGCTTCGTCGCTCTCAGCGCCGCCCAGGCCCAGGCCGCCAATCTGGTCGTCGTCGGCGTCGGTCGGGGCGGGGGCGCCGAGACCCGGCTCTCCGGTCGCGTCGAGCCCATGATCGACGCCCGCGCCGCCGTCGCCGCGTCCGTCGGCGGACGGGTGGAACGGGTGCTGGTGGCGCCCGGCCAGTCCGTTCGGATCGGCCAGCCCCTGGCCAGCCTCGTGAGCGGCGACGCGGCCACCTTCCGCGCCGACGCGGATGCGGCCGCGGCCCAGTCCGAAGTCGCGCGCCAGGCCTATCAGCGCAACAGCAACCTCGCCGACCAGGGCGTCGTCGCCCGGCAAGAGGTCGAGGCGTCCCGGGCGCAGCTGCTGAGCGCCGAGGCGGCGGCCCGAGCGGCCCGCGCGCGGTCGAGCGCGGCCGGATCGCCCAACGCCGCCGGACGGCTGAGCGTGAACAGCCCGATCGCCGGCGTGGTCACCAGCGTTCAGGTCGGCCCGGGCGGCTTCGTCCCGCAGGGCGGCGTGATCGCCGAGGTGACCAACCCCGCCCGCGTCGAACTCGTGTTCAACGCGCCGCCGCACCTTGCGGCGCTCGTCCGCGCGGGATCGACCTTGCGGGTCTCCAGCCCCGCGGGCGATTTCGACGCCGTCGTCACCGGCGTCGCCGCCGGGGCGGGCGCGGAAAGCGGCGCCACCGTGATCCGGGCGCGCCCAACGGGAGCGACCCTGCCGCCGGCCGGCTCCGCCGTCACCGGCGCTGTCGTGACCGGCGAAGCCGTCGGCGGGATGACCGTGCCCACGGAAGCCATCCAGACCGTCGACGGCGCCAGCGTCGTCTTCGTCCAGGTTCCGAACGGGTTCCAGGCCCGCCCCGTGCTCGTCGGCCGCCAGGCCGGGGGGCGGACGGAGATCCTGCGTGGGCTCGACGGGTCCGAACGGGTCGCCGGAACCAACGCCTTCCTCCTCAAAGCCGAACTCGCCAAGGGCGAGGCCGAGCACGGCCACTAGGGGACGCGCGCATGTTCAAATTCATCATCGAACTCTCGGTCAAATTCCGATGGTTCATCGTCCTGGCCACGGCGCTCGTCGCGGCCTACGGCCTCCTCGAACTGACACGGTTGCCGATCGACGCCGTGCCGGACATCACAAACCGTCAGGTGCAGGTAACCACCGTCGCCCCGGCCCTGGCCCCCGAACAGATCGAACGTCAGGTCACCTATCCCATCGAGACCGCCATGGCCGGCATCCCCGGCCTGACCTCGACCCGGTCGCTGAGCCGCAACGGCTTCAGCCAGGTGACCGTCATCTTCACCGACCAGACGGACATCTATTTCGCCCGTCAGCAGGTCGCCGAACGACTGGCGCAGGCGCGCGAGACGATGCCCGAAGGTGTCGAACCGGCGCTGGCGCCCATCACCACCGGCCTGGGCGAGGTGCTGATGTGGACGGTGGACTACAAGCCGTTCAACAGCGCCAACCTGGCCAAGCCGGGCCAGACCGGCTGGCAGGCCGGCGGCGCCTATCTGACGCCTGAAGGCGATCTCCTCACCACCCCGCAACAGCGCGCCACCTATCTGCGCACCGTGCAGGACTGGATCATCGCTCCGCAGATGCGGACGGCGCCCGGCCTGGCCGGCGTCGACACGGTCGGCGGTTATGTGAAGGAATACGCGGTTCGTCCGGATACGGCGCGTCTGTCGGCCTACGGGCTCGGCATGGGCGACCTCATCCAGGCGCTCGACCGGGCCAACACCCAGGCCGGGGCCGGCTACGTGCAGCGTGCGGGCGAGGCCCTGACCGTTCGCACGGACGCGCTGGCCTCGACCGTGGAGGACCTCGCCCAGGCACCTGTCGTCAATCGAAGCGGCCTTGTGGTCCGCGTCGCCGACGTCGCCACCGTCGAGGTCGGCCAGGCCCCGCGTCTGGGCGGCGCCAGCCGCGACGGACACGAAGCGGTCCTCGGCACCGCCCTGATGATCGCGGGCGGCAACAGCCGCACCGTGGCCCAGGCCGCCGGCGACCGGCTCGAGGAGGTGCAGAAGACCCTGCCGCCCGGCATCGAGGCCGTGACGGTGCTGGACCGAAGCGCCCTGGTGAACTCGACCATCGCCACGGTGGCGCGCAATCTGACCGAAGGCGCGCTCTTGGTCATCGTCGTGCTCTTCCTGCTGCTCGGCAACATCCGGGCGGCGAGCATCACGGCGTTGATGATCCCGATCAGCTTCCTGTTCGCCGTCATCGGCATGAACCGGTTCGGCATCAGCGGCAATCTGATGAGCCTCGGCGCGCTGGACTTCGGGCTCCTTGTCGACGGCGCCGTGGTCGTCGTGGAGAACACCCTGCTGATGCTCAGTCAGAAGCGCGCGGAGGCGGGGCGCATGCTGACGCGGCACGAGCGTCTCGGCGTCGCCGCCGCGGCGGCGCGCCAGATGGTCAAGCCGGCCGCCTTCGGTCAGCTGATCATCCTGCTGGTGTTCACCCCCTTGCTGATGCTGGAAGGGGTCGAAGGCAAGACCTTCATCCCGATGGGCGCGACGGTCATGCTGGCCCTGGTCGGCGCCTTCATCTTCTCCTTCACCTTCGTGCCGGCGATGACGGCGCTCCTGGTGCGGGATCCCAAGACGGTCGAGGTCGACGACCACGGCCACGCCCACGAGCACGAGACCGTCCTGCTGCGCCACGCGCGCCGCTGGATCGCTCCGGCCATTCGCACGGCCGTCGATCGTCCGAAGATCGTCCTTTTTTCCGCGCTGGGCGCCCTGGTCGTCGGCGGCGTCACCTTCACCACCCTCGGCCGGGAGTTCATCCCGACCCTGGACGAGGGCGACATCGCCATGCAGGCGCTGCGGGTTCCGTCGGCGTCGCTCGAGCAGTCGCTCGCCATGCAGATGGCGATCGAGCGGGCGATCAAGGCCCAGCCGGAAGTGGAGACCATGTTCTCGCGGACCGGCACCGCCGAAGCGGCGGTGGATCCCATGCCGCCCAACATCTCCGACAGCGTCATCGTCCTGAAGGACCGCAAGGACTGGCCCAACCCGGGTCTGGAGAAGGAAGAGCTGATCGCTCGCTTCGAGGACGTCGCGTCGCGGCAGATCGGCAACAACTTCGAATTCAGCCAGCCGATCGAATTGCGGTTCAACGAGCTGATCTCCGGGGTGCGGACCGATCTGGCGGTCATGGTATATGGCGACGACTTCGCCACCATGCAGCGGGTCGCCGACCAGGTGGCCAACGCCCTGCGCCAGACGAACGGGGCGGCCGACGTGCGGGTGGAACAGGCGTCCGGCCTGCCGACCCTGACGATCAGCGTGGATCGCTTCGCCGCGGCCAGTTACGGCCTGTCGGCGGCCGACGTCTCCGAAGCCGTGTCCGCCGCCATCGGCGGCGCCGAGGCGGGCCGCATCTTCGAGGGCGACCGGCGCTTCGACGTCGTGGTCCGTCTGCCGGACGCCGCGCGCAATGATCCGGCGGCGCTCGCGGCCTTGCCGATCGTGTCCTCGACCGGCGTGACCGTGCCCCTGTCCTCGGTCGCGCGCATCCAGAGCGCCGAGGGACCGAACCAGATCAGCCGCAACGACGGCAGCCGACGCATGGTGGTCCAGGCCAATGTGCGAGGTCGTGATCTGGGCGGCTTCGTCACCGACGCCCAGAGGTCGGTCGATCAGGTTCAGCTCCCCCCGGGCGTCCGCCTGGACTGGGGCGGCCAGTTCGAAAACCTCAAGCGCGCCGAACAGCGGCTGGGCCTGGTCATCCCGATCGTCTTCGTCCTGATCGGCGTGTTGCTGTTCATGGCGCTGGGCTCCTTCGCCGAGGCCGGTCTGGTGTTCGCCTGCGTGCCGCTCGCCCTGGTGGGCGGGGCGCTGGCGCTGCTCCTGCGCGGCATGCCGTTCTCCGTCTCGGCGGCGGTCGGCTTCATCGCCGTCTCCGGCGTGGCGACGCTCAACGGCCTGGTTCTGATGCAGGCTATCCGCGAGCGGCTCCAGGCGGGCCTGCCCCCCCGCGACGCCGCCATCGAGGGCGCGTCCAGCCGCCTGCGCGCGGTGCTCACCACCGCGATGGTGGCGATCGTCGGATTCATTCCGATGGCCATCGCCCACGGCGCCGGGGCCGAGGTCCAGAAGCCGCTGGCGACCGTGGTCATCGGCGGCCTGATCACCGCCACCGCCCTGACCCTGCTGGTCCTGCCGACCTTCGCGGCGAGGGCGGTGCGTCACCGCAAGGACGAAGGGATCGAGGACTGATGGCCCGGACCCAGGATGACCGTCGGCAGCGCCGGACGCTGCTGACGGTTCTCGGCCTCAACGCCGGCCTGGCGGCGGCGCTCGGAATCGGCGGCGTGTCGGCCGATTCCAGCGCCTTGCTGGCCAATGCGCTGGATAACGCCTCGGACGCGGCGGTCTATCTGATCAGCTTTCTGGCCATCGGGCGGACAGGAGGCTGGAAGCGGGGCGCCGCGAGGGTGTCGGGGGTCATGCTGCTGGTCTTCGCCGCCGGCGTCCTCGTCGATGCCGTGCGCCGCGTGATCACCGGGACCGAGCCGATCGGTCCGACCATGATGGCGCTCGCCCTGGTCGCCGCCGTGGTCAATCTGATCTGCCTGCAGCTCATCCGCCGCCAGCACAGCGGCGACGTCAACATGAAGGCGGCCGAGACCTTCAGCTTCAACGATTTCGCGTCCAACGGCGGCATCCTCGTCGCCGGCGGTCTGGTCCTCTGGCTCGACCAGGCCTGGCCCGACCTCGTCGTCGGCGTCCTCGTCGCGGCGATCGCGATCAAGGGCGGCGTCGAGATTCTCCGCGACGCCAACGCCGCCTCCGAACAGCCAGAGGAACGCGCTTCATGACCAGTCACGACCACTCGAACGGCCACGCCCACGACCACACCGCCGGCGCGAACGCCCGGCAGCTCACGATCGCGCTGGCGCTGACCGGAACCTTCCTGATCGTCGAGGTCATCGGCGGCCTGGTGTTCAACAGCCTCGCCCTGTTGTCGGACGCGGCGCATATGTTCACCGACGCGGCGGCCCTGGCCATCGCCTTGCTGGCGATCAAGATCGGCCAGCGGCCGGCGGACGAGAAGCGCACCTTCGGCTATCGCCGGTTCGAGATCCTGGCGGCGGCGTTCAACGCCGTGCTGCTCTTCGTCGTCGCCGGCTACGTCCTGTATGAGGGGATCAAGCGCATCCTCGATCCCGAGCCCGTCGGCTCGATCGGGATGCTGATCGTCGCCGCCGCCGGCCTGGTGATCAATCTGATCTCCATGCGCATCCTGTCGAGCGGCAAGGATCGCAGCCTCAACGTCAAGGGCGCCTATCTCGAGGTCTGGGCGGACATGCTCGGATCGCTCGGCGTCCTCGTCGCCGCCGTCGTCATCACCGTGACGGACTGGCGCTGGGTCGATCCGATCGTCGCGATCGCCATCGGCCTCTGGGTCCTGCCCCGGACTTGGATCCTGCTGCGCGACACCACCCACATCCTGCTGGAGGGCGCCCCGCGCGGCGTGGCCCTGTCGGACGTCCGGGCCGCCATCCTCGCCACCGCCGGGGTCGCCAGCCTTCACGACCTCCACGTCTGGGTCTCGGGGGCGGATCAGGCGAGCTGCACGGTTCACGTCGTGCTGGTCGAGGGCGCCGACGCCGACGCAGTCCGACAGGCCGTCGGCGACATGCTCGAAGAGCGGTTCGACCTGCATCACACGACCGTCCAGACCGAGCTTGAGCCGTGCGGGGATGCGGGAGGTCTGCACGCATGACCCGAAATGACGAGCCCGCCAGGTCCGGCGCCACGATCCCGCCCCTTGTCCAAATCTCGGAGACAAAGCCATGAAACGCACCGGCTGGATCTCGGTGATCGCGGTCTTCCTCGCCGTCGCCGCCTTCGCCTTCGGCATTCTGTCCCGTCGCGGCGCGCCCGACGCCTCGGCCCCGCCGCCGGTCGAGGCGCGAGCGATCGACGCCCACGCCGGTCACGCGGGCGACCCCTCGGATACGCCGTCGACGCGGGCCTATCGGGAGGCCGCTGACCGCATGCACCAGGCGATGAACATCGATTACTCCGGCGACGCTGACATCGACTTTCTGCGCGGCATGATCGCCCACCACGAGGGCGCGATCGCCATGGCCAGGATCGCGGTGGAGGAGGGCGAGGGGGATGACGTGCGCGGTCTCGCGCAGGAGATCATCCGCGCCCAGGAAGCCGAAATCCTGCGGATGCGGATCATGCTGGCGCGGCACGAGGACGCGCCGGCAGTCTCAGAACGGCCCTGACCCGATGGCCGGCAAGCGCTTCACGGTCCGCAGCCGCAGCATCCGCTGGCGCCAAGGGCGCTACAAGGGCCGCCGCGGCTCGAGCCCGCGCCGGCCGCCGAAGCCCCGGCCAGTACTTGATGTCGTAATCGCCGTCGGCGCCAGCCTGATCGCGGCCTTCTTCGTCCTGTGCATGGCCTTCTCCCTGCTCGGCGCCTACGGAACGCCGCTCTACATCGGCTACGGCGTGATGATGAGCCTGGTGACGGGCGGCTGTCTGGTGTTCGGTCCCCGCGACCGAGCCGGATTGATGATCGCCGGCGGGCTCGGCGTGCTTTGCGTCGCCGGAACGCTCATCCTGTACGGGGTGCGGGCGGACGTGCACGACCATCCTCACGCCAACGAACGCCCCGCCGCCACAGGGAAGCGCGAATGACGAGAAGCTCCGACGGGGAAGGTCAGGCCCGCCGCCCCGCGCGCATCGCCCGCGGAGGGTGGCTGGACGTGCTGCGGTTCGCCGCGGGATCGCTGATCATCCTCTACCACTTCCGGGAAGCGGCCCCGCTGCCGCTCGGACAGATCCATCCGGTGTTCGACCGGGGGTTCCTGCTGACCAATTTCTTCATCATCGACTCCGGCTATGTGCTGGCCCGGATCTACGGCGAGCGCCTGGCCTCGGGCGGGATCGACGTCGGGGCCTACGCGCGCCAGCGGCTGCTGCGCGTGTTCCCGGCCCATCTGGCCGTGATCGCCGGTCTCGCGGCCTTGGTCGCGGCCGCCGCTCTGGCCGGGGTCCGACCGAGCAATCCCCAATGGTTCGACTGGAGCCAGCTGCCCGCCCAGGTCTTGCTCGTGCAGGCCTATGGCGTGCCGGGCGGCGTCGGCTGGAACGCGCCGACCTGGACGCTGTCGGCTCTGATCGGCTGCTATCTGCTCCTGCCCTGGATCTGCCGGGCGCTCTGGAGCCGACCCCGGGCCACGGCCGCGATCGCGATCACCCTGCTTCTCGCCGCCGACGTCGCCAGCCGCGTCTGGCTGGGCGATCCGGTCTATCGCCTGCCCCTGCGGTTCGGATTCCTCCGCGCCCTTCCGCTCTTCCTGCTGGGCGTGGCCGCCGCCGTGGTCGGTGTGCGCGTCTACGTGCGTCCGTCCGTGGCGGGCGCCTTGGGACTCGGCGCTTTCGGTGCGCTCGCGCTCGGTCAGGCCGTTGGCCCCTTCGGCCTGGCCTCCCTGCTGCTGATGACGATCATCATCTGGGCGGCTGGAGCCTTGCCCGTGGTGCGCTCGTCGCGCCTGATCGAACACCTCGGCTTGATGTCGTTCGCGATGTTTCTCACCAATGAAGTCGCCCGCATCGTCTGGTTCGGCGTCTTCGACGCCGTCGGACAGTCGGACTGGTCCATCGGGATGCGCTGGGGCGTCTGGGCCGCCGGTCTGGCGGCGGCGTTCATGGGGGCGGCGGCGTTCCGGTATGGGTTCGATCGGCCGGTCCAGGCCCGGTTGAACCCGCCGAGGCCTGCGACGCCTGCGCCGGGGGTCAGTGCGGATCGGCCGGTGGCCTGACGCGACCGTGGGTCAAAAGCCCCGTTGCGACGACCTCACACGCGAGGCCCGGTCAGTTCGTTTTCCTCAAGCTGGAGCCTGCGACGCCGCGCCAGAAGGACACGTTGCGGACGTCGCAGAAGGGCTAAGGGCTCCGCCCTCGCGCGGGCCAGGGTGAAGCGGCTGCGCCGCCGGACCGGCCGGTCTCCCCGACCTTCCGCGCCGGCGATCGGCGTCATGACAATCATCAGGGTCAGGCTTGTGCAGGTCGGGCGATCCCCCTCCGGCCGGTCCGCCCTGGCCCTTGCTACCCCGGTCTCGCCGACGGGCAGTGTTTCAGGCGCGCAGTTCGCGTGCCTGCAACCCTTGCCCAAAGGAGGCAGACATGACTGCTCAATCCACCCAAACCGCCCAGACCGAAGCGACCGCGCCGCAGCACGGCGCGGAGGTGATCGTGCCGCTGAACCGGCTCAAGGCCTCGCCGAGGAACGCCCGGAAGACCCCGCACAGCCCGGCGACCATCGAGGCCTTCGCGGCCTCCATCAAGGCCAAGGGGGTGTTGCAGCCGCCCGTGGTCGAGGTCGAGCGGGACGGGGAGGGCGTTCCGACCGGGAACTACTTCGTGACCATCGGCGAAGGGCGCCGTCAGGGGCTGCGGCTGCTGGCCAAGCGCAAGGCCATCAAGCGGACCCATCCGGTGCGGGTCATCGTGGACGCCGAGAACGACGCCCACGAGATCAGCCTCGACGAAAACATGACCCGTGAGGCCATGCACCCCGCCGACCAGTTCGAGGCCTTCCAGCGGCTCGCCGCCGAGAAGGGCTACGGACCCGAAGAGATCGGCGCCCGGTTCGGAGTGTCGGCCCATGTGGTGCGCCAGCGGCTGCGGCTCGGGTCGGCGGCGCCGGAGTTGTCGACGGCCTATCGGGAGGGGACGCTGGCGCTCGACCAACTGACCGCCTTCTGCGTCAGCGAGGAACGCGAGCGGCAACGGCAGGTGCTGGAGCAGATCGGGCCGCACACCCCGGCCTACGCCATCCGCCGCGCCATGACCGAGGCCAAGGTCCGCGTCGATGACCGGCGCGTCCGCTTCGTCGGCGTGGAGGCCTACGAGGCCGAGGGGGGCGGGGTGCTGCGCGACCTGTTCACCGAGGACGGCGGCGGCTGGCTGGAGGATGTGGTCCTGCTGGACCGGCTGGTCGGCGACAAGCTGACCGGACTGGCCGACGAGGCCCGCGAGCGCGAGGGCTGGAAATGGGCCGAGGCCTGTCTGGACTACCCCGACGTTTCGGCGTTCGGGCGGGTCTATCCGGTGGCGGTCGAACGGTCGGACGCGGACGTCGCCGAAATCGCGGCCCTGTCCGAGGAATACGACCGCCTCGTCTCTGAAACCGACGCGGCGGAAATGTTCCCCCCCGAGGTGGACGCCCGGCTGGAGGAGATCGACAAGGCCTTGCAGGCCTTCGGCCCGGACTTCGCCTATGCCGACGAGGCCAGGGCGCGGGCCGGGGTCGTGGTGACGCTGGGTCACGACGGCCTCGCCCGCTTCGAGCGCGGACTGGTCCGCGCCGAGGACGTGCCCGCCGATCCGCCGTCGCCGTGGCAGGAGGAAGAGGCGGCGGACGAGAGTGCGGACAATTCGCCGGGCTCGGAGGCGGAGGCCGCCGAGGACGAGGCGCCCTCGGCCTTGTCGGATCGTCTGCTGATCGACCTGACCGCCCACAAGACCATGGGGCTGCGGGATGCGGTGCAGGCCGATGTGAACGTGGCGCTGGCCACCGTGGTCCACGCCCTCGTCCTGCAGGTCTTCTATTCGGGCTACAGCGTCTGGACGCCCCTGCAGCTTCGGCTGACGACCACGGGGCTGGAGCGGCTGGCGCCGGGGGTGGACGACAGCCCCGCCGGTCGGAGGGTCCGCGACCGGTGCGAGGCGTGGGGTGCGCGCCTTCCCGAGCGTCCGGAAGACCTCTGGGGCGTGGTGGCCGCGCTGCCGCCTTCGGAGCAGTTGGACCTGATGGCCTGCTGCGCCGGGGTCGGTCTCTACGCGGTGCGCGATCCGCACGACCGGCGGCCCGGCGCCTTGGCGCAGGCCGAGACGCTGGCGACGGCTGTAGGGCTCGACATGGCCGGGACGTGGACGGCGACGGCGGCCAGTTACTTCTCGCGGGTGGCCAAGGCGCGGGTGCTGGAGGCGGTGACCGAGGCCGTCAATCCGGAGGAAGCGGGCCGGATCGCCGGGTTCAGAAAGGGCGACATGGCCGAGGCGGCGGAACGGCTAGTGGAGGGTCGGGGCTGGCTGCCGTCGGTGTTGCGGACGCAGGCTGGTGTGCCTGCGGAGGCGCAGGAGGCAGGCGAGGGTGCTGACGACGAAACCCGCACCGCGCCGAACGACGACGCCTATGCGTTCGCGGCCGAATAGCCGCAGCGCACAGATCGAGCGAAAACTCGCCGCGCGCCCTTTGGGGGCGCGCGGCTTTTTCATGGCTTGATGGCGGCTCGTGACTCTGAGCCGTCGTCGATCTGGTCTGCTTTGCGGGAGCGGGTAGCTAAGCAAATCGAGTATCGAGATCTTGGGGTGCGGACTCTGTTAATTTTGACCGCTGACGCAGGTCAGTCTGATCCTTCACCCTCCGTGAGGGCTGCCTCAGCGACCCGGTTCCAGAAGGTGCAAACCGCATCGTTGTATCGGTTCATGTCAGCCTCGCTGACGATGAACTGAGACAAGGGCTCTTTCGCGGGCATGTACCAAGGGCGCAGTCGGATGATCTCGCTATCGGGTGCCCACAGTTCCGGATGGGCTTCCCAAAGTTCGGTCAGGGAACGTCCCGGACCGTGCCTCACCGCATTAGCGACGAGGTGCAGTTCCCGGAGCGTGGCGTATTCCGGGAATGTCGAGAGGCCGCATCCCCGTAGGCGGCGGACGTGCTTGTCGACCGCTTCCGGCGACGCGCTTTTCCTGAATTTGGAGAAGTCCGTGGCACCTGATGATCCGAAGGCCTGGGTTTCGCACAACCATTCCACCACGTCGTTCTGCCACTGGCCGTTCAACGTCAGGGCGATGGCCTTGAGCAGATTGTTGCTGAAGGTGGGGATCCACCACTGACCTTCGCCACCGAGGTCCTCGTAAGCGTGACGGACCGCCTCGTGGTGACCCTTCATGCTGAAATAGAATAGTTCACCCGTCCGGTTCGCATAGCGCTGGACCGCGTGATCCAGCGTCCGGGAAATCCAGTCTTCGGGAACATCGAGACGTGCCTTCGTCATTAGCTTACGGTCACAGGTCGCGATGGATCGCTCAGGGGATGCCCAAACAGAACGCCCATTTCGTCTTGGTCGATGGGGACAAGCGCCCGGATCGTTCCGAGCTCCGCGTCGGCGCAGACGCAGACATCGGCGGTCCCGACAATGAGGAAGGCGAGCGGGAGTCGCTGCTCACGTCGCGACTTGAGCCAGGACGCCCGGTCGATCACCGAGGGGGTCGGGCGGAGTTCCGGGTGGGAATGCCATTCGCCAATATGGGTTACCAGACCGCCAGACCGTCTCCATGCTGCATCCGCAAAGGCCTGGTGACCGGCTGGAGATCGCCAGAACCGTGTCGGGGACCAACGGTCGCTGTTCTGAGGAGCGGAAGCGTCGATGACATGAAGATCGCGGCCACGATAGCTCCCCAACAGAATCCCACCGACCTCGTGTCGAAAGGCTGCGGCTTCTGCGATGGCCTTGATGCGGCTCAACACCATGTGTTCGACAAGGACGTTGCGGGGGCCGAAACTCAAGTCACCGGGCCTTGGCAGGCCGGACAAAGCGGCTCGATGGGCCAGTTTCGGTCCTTCGGAGGAGCCGTATGCTCGAGATCCAGCACCCGAGTGCGGACGCGAGGACCTGGCATGTCGGGTGCCGCCGCCCATTCAAGGGCGGCTTGAACGACAAGGGTGGCAGCGAGCATCGGCGCCGGGGCTGCATAGTTGATATGAGCGCCATCGCCGCAGGTGCCGCTCTCGACCGCCGTGGTCACGCCGGGTTTGAGGGGATTGGCTTTGAGTTCGCCGTGGTTAGGCCGCAAGCACTTTAGACAGGCATGGGCTGAGCGGGTGACCAGCACGGTCTGGGCCGCCAGACCATTGCCGTGGATGGCGGCGTGGATCACCGGGGGGAAGGGCTTGCCTAGGCGGCGGGTCGTTACGGCCAAATCGTTGAGACGAAGGCCCACAGGTGTTGAGCCAGTCGCGTCGATGACGAGGTCGTAGTCTTGGAGTCGGGCTGTGACCCCGAACACGTCGGTGGCCACGCCCTCCACCGTCAGGTCGGGATGGAGCCGTCGAACTTCGGCGGCGAGAGCGCCGGCCTTGGCGAGGCGAACCGCGGAAACCGGCAGGACATGGCGGCCAAAATTGGCGGTCGAGAACTGATCGCCGTCGATGATCAACATGGGGCGCTGAGATTGACCGGCGCCGGACCTCGCCAGCTCTAGGCAGACTCGGGAACCAATTGCGCCCGCGCCCACGACTGCGACGGCCTTTCCGATAAGGGGAGAAGGCGCGCTGAGCCGGCCGTTGACCAAGTCCGGGAGAGCGACGCTGTCGGCAAGGCCACGATCGAGGGTCATCTCGTTCTCTCCGTGAGATATGGATCGGGCGCGACGATTCTGGGGCGCTTTCGCATAGGCGATCCTGGCGAACTCGGGCCATTTGAATGACGCGGCGACGACCCCGTTCTCGGCCGCAAGGATGATGTGCCCCTTGTCCACCAAGGCAGGCGCAAATGCGTGGGCGATGGCGTCCGGCTCATCGACGAAATGCGCGATCCAAGTCTTTAGCGTGGCGAGGGTTTTGCCCGGCCCTCCGCCTCGCCGAATGTCGAAAGGGCGGTTGCCGCGCAGCACATATGCCTGCCGTACATCGTCAGGCTTGTCCCGGCTCCATCGGCTAACCCGTTCTGGTGTCGTGATCACCAAACTGTCTCGCCCGCCGACCCTGTTCCAGGTGCAGCAGCGCGCGCGACCGGAGAACCCTGCGGGGAGGTCCGTATAGAGATAGGTGTCAGGGTTCCAGTAGGAGACGAACTCCCTTTGGCGGTCGGCGAGCGTGGAAGCGTGGAGCACTTGGTCGAGCGTCTCTTTGGCGGACTCGAGCACCCTAAGGATGGCCCCTCCGGCATTGTAGGGATCATATTCCTCGACCTCTTTCTCGGCGAAGCAGAGGCTGTCATCGGCGTTCAGGTGGGCCAAAAGGCGCCTGCGGATCGCGAGGTCTTCGACATAGATCTTCGGTGGCGTCGTCATCACCGGATCAGTCACGCAGACCGCGACCGCGATGGTGGTCCTCCCCGACCGGAGGTCGCCGCGATAGCGGGTGATCCCGCGTCGGCTTTGCACATAGGCGAACCCTCGCGCCTTGAGGGCGGCGTCGAGGGCCGCCCAAGCGCGGGTCTCCAGAGGCGTCACCCGGAGGTCTGGGACCCCACCCGGGGCGATGGGCTTTGCGCTGCAACGGTGGAGCGCACCTGGCTTGCGGATGCGATGGGCGACACAAGAGCGGCGTTGTCCGGCACCCGATGACCGAAGAGCCTGCGGAAGCGCTCGACGACATTGAAGATGCTGGTCTCGTTGTTGAGAGCACCGTCCAATTCACTGGCGAGGGCGCGCGCTTTGAGTTCGAACTGGTTCTGCTCGGTTGTGGTCCAGTTGTCGTTCAGGGCCTTGTCGTCAACCACCGGGTTCCACACCACGCCCGCGATCTTGGCGGACAGGGCGCGGGCCACCACCAGCAGCCCGTCGTCGTCCCGCCCAGGCTGGGGCGGGGTATTGGCTTCGTCCAAGGCTTCAACAGCGCAGACCATCAGGACCAGAGAGCTCAAACGACAGCTGTCCCAGTGGTAGTCCCGCCACGCCTTGAGATAGCGAGTAAGCCGCTTTAGGTCGGTCCAGCTGGCATGACGCGCCGCCGCATTGACGAACCAGTCCTCGAGTTCCAGCGGGTCCGACTGCTCCCAGCCTGTAGTCCGGTGGGCGACATAGATCTCGCTCGGATCGAGCCGGATTTCGGGCGGCGGGGACGAGAACGCGGAGCCGTCCATTGCGCGATTGGCCGCCGCATGAAAGGCTTTTTCAAGTAGGGCCATCTTCACGTCAGGGATGGCGTAGATGTTGAGGTCGAGGTGCGCTTCCGCATCAATCACGACCCGGACGCAGATGCTTTTGCTTGTGTCGAGGGTCCAGCCTTGGGCGTCGCAGAGGGCGCCCAGGATGCGTTCGACGATCGCGAACAGCGTGTTCGAGGCCACGGCCGGGTTGAGCCCGACGATCGACATGGGGACATACATGCCGTCATCGAGGTCGAGTTGCTGACAGGCCTTCGCGGGCTGATTCAGCGTGCCGTACGCCCAAGATCCTTGGGTGCGGAACTTCGGGGTAAAGGACAGGGCGGCGGGGTCCGGAACCCCGTGCGCCTTGACCAGAGGGACCTCGTCCTGGGTCAGATAGGCACCGGCCACCCGCAGCCCTGCACGAAGCGCGTTGCGGACCAGCTTCTGTGCGGTCTGGAGTTTGTGCTTCTGCGCGTCGGTGATAACCAGTTCGCATCTCAGGCACGGTTGATTCGCCGCCTGATGAAGAAGCCGATGTGCATTATACCGCATGTTGTTGTCCTGAGCGCTCCCCAACCCTACATCTAGGGTTAAAGATTGTGACCGCAAGGGGGCGAAATGCATTCCGTTCTGGGTTGGAAGGCTTGGCTCACGGCAGCTTTGGTGATCTGCGTCGCGATCATTGGCGCGCGCTTGTTGGTCGGAAGCGAAATCCTCCCGTCATTGCAAAGCGGTATGAGCCTGACCTCGCTTTTAGTGACGGTTTTCGTCGCGACGCCGATCTGGCGGCTGCTGTGGCTTGTCCCCTATTTTCAACGCAAGGCTCCGCAGCTTGACGGGGAGTGGTCGGGCGTGGTCGCCTCGAATTGGTCCGTCGTCGAGCGGCTTAAGGAGGCGGCCAAACAGGCTGGCGCACCCGCTCTCGACGTGGATGACTTGGCTAGGCCCTTGCCGGACTTGGTCGAGGTTCCCGTGTCGGTGAAAATCCGGACCACGTTCGCCCGGATTTATCTCGAACTCGAAAGTGCCGACGATCGCTATCAGATATCAACCCTGAAGGCCGTTGAACTAAGGCCGGCGAACGAAGCCGGGGACGCCGTCCTCAGCTATGTCTTCGAGGGGCGGGTGTTGAACCCCAAGGCCGGCGATGTCGGCTGTTTCGACGGAGCCGCAACCCTGTCCTTGCGCTCACAGGCAAGTGGAGGTCTGGCTATGGCCGGGCCGACTTGGACTAACCGGGCTTGGAGTCGGGGCCTGAATACCGCAGGTGTCCTGCGTCTCACTCGGATCCGCGCCGACTTTTGGACGCCTCTGACATTCGGCTTGATAAAGCGCTAGCAGGTCGCCATCGCGGGGTCGGGCCGTCACCAGAACGGGCCTTTCGGCCCAGCAGAAGCGGCTTTCTGAATATCAAGCCCGGTATGGGAGCGAGGAGCGCCAGATTTCGAGCCCGTGAGACTGGAAGAAGTCGCTGGCCTCAGGGGCGGCGTCCGCAGACATGGTCGGGCCCATGCCGACGCTGACTATCGCCGACGAACCATCCTGGCGGGCGAGGGGCACATCCACATATCGCGTCGGCCCGAAACGGCCGGCGCGAAGACCCACTGGAAGCGCAGGTGTCTTTTCTCCGCCCGTCCGATTTCCACCAACGTCCTCGAGTGCGCCGTCGCCATTGCGAACTAGCATCCGCGATATCCGCACTTCGCGCTCGTCCGCGAAGCCAGGGTGTTTCATCGAAAAGAGGTCGACGCACAGGCGCCGCGCATAGTCCGAAAGCGTCGGGTGATCGTCAGGATCATCCTCTAGCTGTTGCTGGACGACGCCCAAGCCGAGACAGAGCATTCGGTCGACCAAGGCTTCGTCGTAAACCACGGTCCGGATCGCGACGCCGGCGTCGTGTTCGAGATGCCGTGCGTCCAAGCCCAGAACGCACCCGCCACCATCGCCCGCGTAGCTTCGCCACTGCCCCAGATCGTCGCGCCGAGGAGTCAATGACCCGATCATGAGGCCGGTGTTTGCGGTCAGCCCCTCAAGCTCCGACACGACGAAAATGCGGGTCGTGAGGTCCGTGTAGACCTGTCGATCCCGCATAAGGCCGATCAGTCGATCACGAGCATACGAAAACTCCGAAGCGTCGTTCAGCGCGGTATACTCGGAGAGCCGAAAGGTCCGGTTTTCAACGATCGCCCGCGCCGCCTCGATCGAGGTGTAGTGGTATACGACCGGACAGTGGTCCGAGCTGAAGTCCCAAGGCAAGGCCATGCGGAAGTTATGACCTGCCGTTGCTAAAGAGAATATGGCTGGAAGGGATTGGAAGTGTCGCTCACGCAGATCCGGATTTGACATCCGCTATAGAGCCGTCGCTCTTGGTTCGCTTGTGGCGCTCTCCGCAGTACCCAGCGCAATGAAGGCCGCTGCATTGTCGGCCTCCCGGCGGCAGGTCCTTCAAAAACAAGATCGCGCTTCGGGGAGCAGGGCGTCAAACCGCTTCGAGTTGCTGAACCCCGGACTTCCGATGCCTACTCAATCTCCAATTGGACACGGGCGGGTCTACGCTTCAGCTTGACCGTATGTATCTAACTGAAGCTCAAGCCCGCGCTCGCGCTGGCGTAGCAGAGGACGAGCCCGCTCATGTGCTGGCGTTCGCGCTCGCTCTCGACTCCGCGCTGAGCGCCCTGACAGATCGCTTCGACATTTTCCTCTCCCATTCCGTTCGGGACGCTAGTCTCGTCATGGGGGTGAAGCGGATCCTGGAGGAGGCCGGAAAGACCGTCTACGTGGACTGGATCAGCGATCCGAACCTTGACCGAAACGCAGTCACCGGCGCTACGGCAGAGAGGTTGCGGCATCGTATGAGGAAGTGCGACGCCTGCTTCTATCTCTTTTCCCGACATTCGAGGCGGTCGAGGTGGATGCCGTGGGAGCTCGGTTTTTTCGACGGCCATAACGGCAACGTCGCGATCCTTCCGCTGATCCCTCCAACGGGCGAACTCGACTTCACAGGCGAAGAGTATCTAGAGATTTATCCCAAGATAGACTTCGCAAACCTAAGCGGCAGCCCCAGCATATTCGTGAACCAAGTACGACGCACGGAGATGGGGTCGTACAAGTCCTATGATGAATGGCGGCGTGGCGCTGATAAGCTTAGACCCACGACCTAGCTACCCACCCGTCAGCCATTTCCGGAGAGGCGTTGCGGTGTTCGCTTTGTGATTTAGTACCATCCAGATGTCTTGGTCGCTGCCCTTCATCTGGCCCCAAACGATCCGGCGATAACCGACGTGTTGAGCAGCGCGTCGTCGATCATCTTCTTGATCGCCGTATCGCCCTTCTTTTTGGCTTCTTCCCAGAGCGAGGCGTCATGGAACCCGACCGCCGCGGTGCCCACGATCTCGCCGATGTTGCGAATCTGATTCACACGCCAGATGTCGCGTTGATAGTGAAAACTGAAGAACACCCGACGTGCCATGTTTCCCTCCACGGGTCTGAATCGCCCCTTGCTAACGCTTGGGTTGCGCTCGGCGGTCCTCCGAGTCAACGGCTACGGTTGTCGGATATTCCCGCCACTACGGGTTCGCGATCGGACAGCCAGCCATACGATGTATGTTGGTCCGCCGCCGCGTGCGGACAACTTCGATTTTGTCGAAACATCTAGTTCTCGGCGGCGGACTGATGTCCGCTCTTTGGCGCTTCACCGCAGTCTTATCTGTCCGTAGCCCCAGGGAGGAGGCGATGGTCATCCGCGGGATATCCGGAGGCGTCGCCATTCGGAACCCCGTCGCGGCGCTTGGGTTGGACTCCGATCAACCAAGGAGCCCTCCGATGCAAATCCAACCAATGATCAGCACCCATCCCGACGTGCGCGGAAGCGTCAACGACAGTCTCGTTCGCGCGATCGAAGCGGCTTACGGCTGCGCCGCGGTGTGCCACATCTGCGCCGATGCCTGCCTGGCCGAGGATATGGTGAAGGATCTCACCCAGTGCATCCGCCTCAATCTTGATTGCGCCGACGTCTGCCTGGCCACGGCCGGCCTCGCCGCGCGTCGCGCCGGCAGCCACGAGACACTGATCCAGCGCATGCTCGAGACTTGCGCCGAGGCCTGCGCGGATTGCGCTGTCGAATGTGAGAAACACGCCGAGATGCACGAGCATTGCCGCATCTGCGCCGAGGAATGCCGCCGCTGCGAAAACGCTTGCCGCGAGGCTGCCTCCTCGATCACACCGTCACGCCATTGAGGCCGATCGCCGTCAACGGCACTCGACCGTCAGATGCCCGAGCTCGTGGACCGGCCTCAGCCGGTCGCGAACGGTCGCGACATCCACAGCCCCGGTCACGCTGACGATAGCCGAGTGCGCGTCCGGCCCGATGCGCCAGACGTGCAGATCGGTGATCCGGGCGTCGCCCGGCCCCTCGACGAATTCGCGGACCTCGGCCTCGATGGCGGTGTCCGTTGTGTCGAGCAGCACCGCGGCGGTGTCGCGCATCAGGGACCACGACCACCGGGCGATGACGATCGCGCCGACGATGCCCATCAGCGGGTCTAGCCAGACCCATCCCATATAGCGGCCCGCAAGCAGGGCGATGATCGCCAGCACCGAGGTCAGGGCGTCGGCCAGCACATGGATGTAGGCGGCGCGCAGGTTGTTGTCGCGATGGCCGCCATGACCGTGCTGGTGATCATGGTCGTCGTGATGATCGTGGTCGTGGTGATGGCCATGCCCGTGGCCATGACGACCGTGGTGGTGCCCCCCGCCGGACAGAAGGACGGCGCTGACCAGATTGACCACGAGACCCAGGATGGCGACCAGCGTCGCCTGGCCGAAGGCGACCGAGCGCGGATCGATCAGGCGGCCGATGGACTCTCCCGCGATCCCGAGCGCCACGATGCCCAGAACCAGCGCCGAGGCGAACCCCGCCAGGTCCCCGACCTTGCCGGTCCCGAAGCTGAAGCGCCGGTTGGCGGCATGCCGCTTGGCGTAGGCGTAGGCGCCGGCCGCAACGGCCAGGGCGCCGGCGTGGGTCGCCATGTGAAAGCCGTCGGCCAGCAGGGCCATCGAGCCGTAGACTAGGCCGGCGATGATCTCCCCGACCATCATGACGGCCGTCAGGCCGACCACCCACAGCGTTCGCCGTGCGCTGTCGTCGTGCGAACGGCTGAGGAAATAGTGGTCGTGGGTCAGATAGTCGGTCTCGGACGCGGACATGGCGCGGGCCTTACTTTGAATAGCGGCGAATGATGGCGATCAACTCGTCGGCGCCGCCCTGCCGGGCGTCCTCGCTCAGATCGGGATGAGCGACGTGGTGGCGCAGATGGTCTTCAATCAACTCTTCCAGAAGCCCGCCCATGGCGCCCCGCGCGGCCGCGACCTGCTGCAGGATTTGCGAACACCCGGCTTCAGACTCGATGGCGCGCTCTATTGCGCTGAGCTGACCCGAGATCCTCCGGACCCGCGCGACGAGCTTCTTCTTGTTCGTGGAGGTATGCGCCATGGATACTCCCCTATAGTATCTTGCACCGGCGCGCGACACCTCCTATGAGGCCGCTTCCTGTTGGGGAGTAGCTTCCGGCGTCTGATCGCCGGGGTCGGATCAACACACTCGCGTTTCGGCGCGCGGTCCGACCAGCGGAACCGCCGCCTAGCGAGACCAGCGCGTCCCACCGCCGCACCGGCCGGGGAGGGAAGCGCTGTTCGTTGCCGGGTGGATGCTCGTCATGACTCCTGTCGCCATCGCCGTTCTGTCTCTCAGCATGTCTACCGACGCCTTCGCCGCCGCCGTTGGGCGTGGTGCTTTGCATCGACCGAACCTGGCCGGCGCCGTGAAGGCAGGCCTGGTATTCGGGTGTATCGAGGCCATCACCCCGGTGATTGGCTGGGGGCTCGGCATGGTCGCTGCAGGCCTCGTCGAACGCGTGGATCATTGGATCGCCTTCGGCCTCCTCGCCGCTGTTGGCGGCAAGATGATCTGGGAAGCGACCCGTCCCCTGGCTGAGGATGCCCCACGCCGGTCCGGACCTTGGGCGCTGATCGCCATGGCGGTCGGGACCAGCATCGACGCGGCGGCTGTTGGCGTCGGCCTGGCCTTCATCGGAGCCAATATCTGGGTTATCGCGGCCTCAATCGGCGTCACGACCTTCCTGCTGACCACGATCGGCATGCTGATTGGCCGGGCCGTCGGCCAGCGTTTTGGCAAGATCGCCGAGCTTCTGGGAGGGCTCGCGCTTGTCGCGCTCGGTCTGATGATCCTGCTTGAGCACCTCGGCGTCATCGGCGCGTGATTGCCAGGACCCTACCGGCTCGACAGGGTGCGCAGGTCATCACCTATGCGATCGATCCGAGTTCTGCGATCACCGGACACCGAACCCGCCCGCCTTCGCTGCAGTCCGCGACGGCCTGCTTAAGCACCGTCCGGAGCCGCTCCAGATCCGCGATTTTGGCGTCCACGCTGGCGATGTGGTCCTGGGCCATGTCGCGGACTTCGCAGCAGGCCTGGACGCCCGGCTCACTCAACGCGATCAGCCGCCGAATGGCGTCGATGCCGAATCCCAGTTCGCGGGACCGGCGGATGAAGCGCAGGCGTTGGGCGTGTTCCGGCTCATAGCTCCTGTGTCCGCCCTCGGTGCGGGCCGGGGCGGGCATCAGGCCGATCCGCTCGTAGTAGCGCACCGTTTCCAAGTTCACCCCGGCGCTCTCTGCGAGGCGCCCGATCGTCAAACTTCGTGCGGACATGGCTCTTGATCCCGTAGCGGCTACGGGTTGTAGCCTGTAGCAGAAATCGAACGGGAGGCCCCATGGCCATCGATCAAGACCGGCCCAACATTCCTGAGGTCGCCGTCAGCGCCTCGGCCGCCATCGGCGGTGTGGCCTCGGTGTTCGCCTGGGCCGCGTGCTGTGTACTGCCTCTGGCTCTCTCGGTGGCGGGCGTGTCCTTCGCCGGCGCCGCGGTCATCGCGGGCGCGCGAACCTGGCTGACGCTTCTGGCCGCCGTCATCTTGGCCGCCGGCTGGCTGCTGCATTGGCGTCGCCTGCGGATGTGTCGGAAGGACGCATCCTGCCGCCGGCCCTCGCGTCTGGCGTTCTGGCTGCTGGTGATCGCCAGCCTGCTGATCGTCCTGTCCCTGGCCTGGCAGCCCTACATCGAACCATGGGCCATGCCGCGACTGGCGGCCATGCGATGAGCCCCGCCATCGTTCTGGAATCGACGCTGACCTGCCCGCACTGCGGTCACGTCGCGACCGAGACCATGCCCACCGACGCCTGCATCTGGTTTTACGATTGCCTCGGTTGCGGCGTGAAGCTGAAGCCTCAACCCGGCGATTGCTGCGTGTTCTGCTCCTATGCCGACGTGCCGTGTCCGCCGATCCAGGTGGATGGAAAGGGCTGTTGCGGCTAGGCTTAGGCGGCACTGCTGCATTCCGGAGTTCGCCGTGACCGATCACGCCACGCCCAACCTGCCGTCGCGGGATTTCGAAGCTACGTCCCAGTTCTACACTCGACTGGGCTTCCAGCAGGGCTGGCGCGACGAAGGGTGGATGATCCTGAAACGGGGCGGGCTGACGCTTGAGTTCTTCCCGCACCCGGAACTTGATCCGCTGACCAGCAACTTCAGCTGTTGCCTGCGGCTTGACGATCTCGACGCGTTCTACGCCGTGTGCCTTGGCACCGGACTGCCGGAGACGTGCTGGGGCCAACCCCGATTGCACGCGCCCAAGATCGAGGAGTCGGGCATGCGGATCGGCGCGCTCATCGACCCGGACGGAACCCTGATCCGCCTGATCCAGAACTGAGGCTTCGCGCCTTGCCCCGATGCACGCGTTGCGCGAGACTCGCGTCATGAAGACTTCGATCGATCATCTGCCGCCGCGCAAGCAGGTGGAACTGCGCCGGGTGGTCGAGGTGATCCGCGAGTCGTTCGCCGAAACCGTCTCGACCCGTCGGGCCGAGCGGCTGAAGAACGGCAAGATCCTCAAGATCATCCTCTACGGATCGTATGCGCGCGGCGATTGGGTCCATGATCCGGTCGGACGCTACTTCTCGGATTTCGATCTGTTGATCGTTGTCGATCATGAGGATCTGACCGACGGCGAGTTCTGGCATGACGCCGAGAACAAGCTGATGCCGGGCGAGACCCTGATCCGCACGCCGGTGAGCCTTATCGTGCACAGTCTGGAAGACGTGAACGAGCAGTTGGACCGCGGGCGATACTTCTGGGCCGACATCGTGCGTGAGGGCATCGTTCTCTTCGACACGCCCGGCGCCAAGCTGCGCAAGCCGGCTGACCTGAAAGCTCAGGTTGCCCTTAAGGAAGCGGAGGAGTTCTTCGGAGATTGGACGCAGAGTTCGGCCAGCTTTGCTCGTGGCGCGAAATTCTATATGGGCGAGGGCGCTGATCCTAAGCTCGCCGCGTTCAACCTTCATCAATCGGCTGAACACCTCTACCACTGCGTTTTGCTGGTTGTGACGCTCTACAGCGGCAAGGCGCACAACCTCGCCTTCCTGCGCAAGAAGTGCGAGGCGATCGACGCCCGCCTGGCCGAGGCCTGGCCGCGCGAGACCAAGTTCGAGCGCCGCTGCTTCGAGCTGCTGCGCGAGGCCTATGTGAAGGCTCGTTACTCCAAGCACTACAAGATTAGCGTCGAGGAACTGACCTGGTTGACCCAGCGGGTTGAGGTGCTGCGCGCGCTGGCGACGACTGTGTGCGAGGAACGGCTGGCCCATCTGCGCGAAGCGGCGAGCGATGACCCTTCCGCGTGATTTGATCCCGCCCAGCATGCGCGCGACGCTGGACGCCGCAAGACGGATGGCCGATCCCTTTGAGGACGTCCGCCGACAGCACGATATGCTGCGGGCCAGCGGCGTGCTCGGCATCGCCGAGCGCATGAAGCTGGAGACCCCGCTGGCCTTGGCCGCGATGGGTCGTAACCCGTTCATGGACCGGATGCAGGGCGTCGGCGCCCTGATGAGGGCTCAGACCGACGCGGACCGCGTCTATCGCGCCGCGTTTCCGAATGGCCTGATCGAGCAGGCCGAGCGGATCGCGCAACTGTCCGCCGGCTTCGCCTTGCCGGATGGTCTCGAGCGCTTCAGGACGCCGACGGACAGTTTCGTCGATCGCATCCTCCGACTGTCGGACAGTGGTCTTGGCGCGAGCGCCCTGGCGATCGGGCGACCCGCCCAGATCGAGGACTTCGCGCGGGCCTCGGCGATGGCCGACATGTTCGCCGAGAGCGACCGGCTGACGCGGGGAGTGCGAGAGGCGGTCGGCGCCTTCTCCATCACGGAGATGCCGCAGTTCGCCAATCTGGCCGGTTATCGCAGTTTCCTCGACGCGGCGGGACTGCGGCTTGCGCACTGGCCGAGACGGCGTCTCCTGACGATGGCGGAGAAGCGCCGTCGCCTGAAGGCCCGCCTTCAGGCCAACTCGGCCCCGCCGCATGTGAAGCGCGCCAAGACTCTGGTTCACCGCTACGAACTGACCTTGAGGGAAATTCTAGATGCCGTGATGGCCGAGACCTACGGTGAGGACTGGGCGGACGAGCGCCTGCCGCTGTGCGACTGCAAGGATTTGCTGGGGAAGTGGAAGAAGCGGGGAGGCGAGGTTTTCGACCATGCCGACTACACCCACTACGCGCGGATCATGAGCCATCCGGAGCATTTCCAGGCGATCTTCGAGGCTGGTTTCGACGACCCAGAGGCGGTGTTCGATCTTCTGAAGCAGGCCGGGAAGCTGCGCGCGGCGTCGCACCATGCGCACCTGTTCACGCCCGAAGATCTGAAGGCGCTCCGCCTGACCTGGAACCAGATCGAAACAGGCTTGATCGCGCTCACTCCGGATTTCGAACTCGAGTGGACGGGTTAAAAGGCGACGAGGTCGGAATCGCCGTCCTCTTAGTGGAGCACTTCCCCGCCGACCGGATCGACCTGACGCAACTGGCCGGCCGCGTCCTGGACAAAGACTTCCACTTGCTCGCCCTTGTCGATCAGCGTCGTCGCCTTCACGAGCGCGGACTCTATGGCGTCGACGCTGAAGTCGAAATGCCCTGAGGGTCGGCCATCGCGAAGCACCCGCCAGTCGCCGTCGCCCCGGATCACCGTGAACTGGATGGTGTCGGACTGCCTCTCCAAGGGATCCCTCCTTCGCTCCAATCCGCGATGCGGATGGCGCCATGAACCTACCGCGACACCGCTTGAGCGTCATAGCATGTAGCCCACATCCGATGCGCCCGTCGGATAGGCGAACATCGTGGTCTTGAGGTCATCCGCAGTCAGTCCATGGCGGATCGCCAAAGCGAAAATATTGATGACCTCGTCCACGTTCGGGCCCACGAGGTGGGCGCCCAACACCCGTTCCGTCCCTTCCTCGACCAAGACCTTGAAGCCGAAGGTGGGTTCGGCCGCTGCGCGTGCTGTGAACCAGTCGGAGGCCTTCTGATTTTTGACTCGGTAGAGCAGACCCTGATCCTTAGCCTCCCTCTCCGTCAGCCCGACCGCCGCGATAGGCGGGATTGTGAAGGCCACGCTCGGGACGCCGCGATAGTTCGGCCTTTCGGAGTTACCGTTCAAAATGTTGGCCGCCACGACCTTGGCGTCGTGGCTGGACACGGGGGTCAGCGGCGGACCGACCTGGGCTGCGTCGCCCGCGGCATAGACGGCTGGATTGGAAACGCTCTGCAGAAATTCGTTGAGCTTCAGGCGGCCTCCTTCATGCTCGACCCCGGCGGCGTCAAGGTCGAGATCGTCGATCGCAGGTCCTCGTCCGGCGGCGTGAATGACCAGATCAGCATGGACATCGACGGCTTTCCCCTTCGTCTGGGCGTGAACCCGAAAGCCTGCGCGCGTCTGCTCGACCGCCTGGACTGTCGTTTCGAGGCGCACGTCAACGCCGAGTTGGCGAAAGCTTTCCATGAGCCAACCGACCACGTCCGGGTCGAACTGGGGAAGCAATCGCTCGCCACGCTGGAGGATTACGACTTCGGCGCCAGCCCGCGCGGCGATGTGGGAGAACTCGGCCGCGATATAGCCTCCGCCGACCAGCACAATGCGCTTTGGCATGTCACCCAGCTCGAGGAAGCCCTCGTTGGTGACCAGATGCTCTTCCCCCGGGATGCCGAGTTTCCTGGGTTCGGCTCCGGCGGCGATGAGCAGGTTCGAAAACTCCAGCGTTTCCTCGCCCACCTCAAGGCTGTTGCGGCCGGTGAGGCGCGCCCGTCCATGAAAAGTGTCGATGCCTCTTTCAGAGTACCGCTCTTGGTGCTTTTGGGGAACGGGATCGGTGAAACCCCGCTTGAAGGCCATGAGGTCGGCCCAAGCAATTCGGGCGTCGCCGGCGACACCCCTGCCTCGCATCCGCCATGTATGATCGACGGCGTTGGCCCCGCTGATCAGCATTTTTTTTGGATCGCAGCCCCGGAGCGCGCACGTGCCTCCAAAGGGACGAAAATCGACAACCGCGACGCTGCGACCAGCAGCGCGAACCCGCATGGCTCCGACCATGGCGGCGGTCCCGGTCCCGATCACCACAAGATCATAATGTTTGGTCATCGATGTATGCTCCGCGCTCGCTCTGTAGCGGCTACCTTGGGACGGACGAGGCGGTACAGTGCCTCGGTCACCACCGCGTTGACGGCGCCAAAGAGAAGGTGCCCGGCGACCCCTCTAGCCTGGGTGAGCAGGGGGTTGTCTCGATTGGGAGCACTGTAGCCGAACACAGGCGTCAGACCTTCGTCGATCATCAAGAGCATGGTCGCTCCAGCACTTCCTCTTCCCGTACTTTCGGCGGCTTGATCTGGTAGAGCGCCGTCTGCGCCCTCTCGGTTACCCTCGTGGCCACGAGACCGGCGATGACGCCGAGGGCTGTCTCCGCAGCCAGCGATTTTGATGGAGTTGCGCATTGTTCTGACTCCCGATGAGCACGTTCCGGCCGCCTCATCCGGCTGGCTTACGACACCGCGACTGTCCCTCGAACGGAACGCTCGGAAGGGGAACGAAGCTGGAGTTGCTTCAGGTTCCCTTCATAGCAGGAGACACCTCAGATTCATGCCAGGCGTGGCCGCGCCCGTCGCCATGCCGCGCGTCAGCTGCGACGACGCGGAAGCGGTGAATCCTGGGCACGTCTTTGGTGGCGGAGCGGATGCACCGGCATTGGCGGCACGATCCCTACGAGCGCCGCGATTGGCCGCATGGTTCAAGCGGCGGTGACCAGCCGTCTCTCCTGCGACGCGCCAAGCCTTGCGCGGCCTCTCAATGGCCTGATCTGACCGAAGCCCGTCCGGCTTCCGCAACCGTTCGCGCGACTTTCTTCCCCGGCCTGACGGCCTTCCTCGCGAGGCAAGAAAGTCGCGCTCCCGGTCCTCCGCTGCGCTGCGGGGCTCCCTGTGCTCGCCTGCGGGCCGCCCGGCCTCCGGTCCGCCGATCGCCATCGAGGCCGCGGCAGGCGTGGCCCGAGATCAGCAAGGAGAGACTTCCATGGCCACCATCGGTTCCTTCACCCAGCAAGCGGACGGCAGCTACAGCGGTTCGATCAAGACCCTGACCCTCAACGTCAAGGCGGCCCAACTCCGGGCCAATGACAAGACCGACGACAAGGCTCCTGATTTCCGCATCTTCTCCGGCCAGACCGAGTTCGGCGCGGCCTGGAAGAAAACGAGCCAGCAGAACCGCGACTACCTGTCGGTCAAGCTCGACGATCCCAGCTTCCCGGCCCCGATCTACGCCTCGCTGGTCGAGATCGATGGCGGACACAGCCTGATCTGGTCCCGCTGAGCGAGCCGCGGCGGCGCTGACGACAGCGCCGCCGCCCCTTCTTCAAATCCCGTCTTGAGGAGGCCGCCATGTCGCGCCCCAACGAACCCTCACGTCCCGACCTCTACACCCGCATCACCCACCAGATCGTCGCCCAGCTCGAAGCCGGCGTCCGGCCCTGGAGCCAGCCCTGGGCCGCATCCGAAAGCGTCAGCCGACCCCTCCGGCACGACGGCACGCCTTACCGCGGCGTCAACGTCGTCCTGCTGTGGGGCGAGGCCGCCGCCCGAGGCTTTCAGTCCTCCACCTGGATGACCTTCCGGCAGGCGCTGGCCCTGGGCGCTCATGTCCGCAAGGGCGAAAAGGGTTCCACCGTCGTCTACGCCGACCAGCTGGACCGCATCGACGATGACGACGCCGGGGAGGAGACGACCCGACGCATTCCGTTCCTGAAGGCCTACACGGTCTTCAACGTCGAACAGATCGAGGGTCTCCCGGCCTCGTCCGCCCCGGCGCCCGCGCCGGTCCTGAACCTCGGTCAACGGATCGCCCGGGCCGAGACGTTCTTCGCCGCGACGGGCGCCGACGTCCGTCATGGCGGCGGCTGCGCCTTCTATGCGCCGGGACCGGACTTCGTGCAGATGCCGGTGTTCGAAAGCTTCCGCGATCCGGAAGCCTACTACGCGACGCTGGGCCACGAGCTGACGCACTGGACCAGGCACCCCGCTCGGCTCGACCGCGACTTCGGACGCCGCCGGCATGGAGACGCCGGCTACGCCCGGGAAGAACTGGTGGCCGAAATCGGCGCCGCCTTCCTCTGCGCCGACCTGGGGCTGGCTCTCGAGCCGCGCGAGGATCACGCCGCCTATGTCGCCTCATGGCTCGAGGTGCTGCGCGACGACAAGCGATTCATCTTCTCAGCCGCCGCCCACGCCCAGCGCGCCGTGGACTTTCTTCATGCGGCCGGCGAGGGCGGCTGACGCCGGGGACGTAAAAGATGCAGGGGCGCGCGCCGGTCATGGCTGGCGCGCGCGTCACCTGCGCTGTAACCTTGGGGTCTTGCTGGACGTATTGAGCTTGATGATCGGACGTCGAACAACTGCGGCCTGGGCGCCGGCCATTCTGGCCGTGTTCGCCCTGCTGTTCGCGTCGAGCCCGGTCACGGCCTGGGAGACTCCGGCCGCGGCCATGTCGATGCCGATGGCGCCCGCCGACGGCTCCAGTCCGGATGCCCCCTGCGATCCCGTGAAGATGAGCTGCGCTCGGCTGTGCGCCGTGCTCTGCCATGGCCTGGTTCCGACGCCCGCCGCGGCCGTCCCGGTAGCGGCCTCCGCCGATGTGCACGATCGTTTACCGGCCGACGCCCTCGCGGGGGTGGAGGCCGGAAGCGGAGGACCCGCCCCCTCGAACCTGATCTCCACCGACGATCCTTTTCTCAGAAAACCGATCCATGGAGATCAACAATGAAACGTGCTTTTTCGCTCGCGGCCCTCGTGCTGCTGACCTCGGCCTCGGCTGCCTTCGCGGCCGCGCCCGACTCGGTGGTCAAGGCCGCCGCCTCCTGCTGCGAGCTTCTCGCGGCCTGCTGTAACGGCGGACCCTGCTGCTGATCCGCTGACGGAGGACGCCCGCGCGAAAGCGCGGGCGTCTGCCTCCGAGGCCGCTTCCCTCCTCATGATCCGTCCGGCTGGGGCGTCCGACAGGACGGCGGGCGAGCGGCCGTGCAGCGGTCGCCGAGGGGAGGACGTGCAGCACCGGAGGCCTACGGGGCGAGGGGGGTGACGGTCTAGGGCAGGATAGGCTTTGCGCCGGCAACGTCTGACAGACCCACCTCCCGATGGACCGCCTCACCCTTCGCGTCTCGCCCGATCTGATCCGCCGGTTCGACGCCGCGGCGGCGGGGCAGGGCGGGCGCTCGCGCTTGCTTCGCCGGCTCATGGAGGGGGCTGCGCAGGCGTCCTTTCCGGCGCCGCCGGAGGCGGTCAGCGCGCCCAGGTCGGGCAAGCTGACCCTGCGCCTCGGCGAGACCGACCTGCGTCTCCTGGAGGCCGAGGCCGCCGCCGTCGGGCTGTCGCGAACCCAATGGAGTGTCGCGCTCATCCGGCGGCGGTTGCGGGATCGTCCGCAGTTCAGCCGTCCCGAGGCCTTGGCGCTTATCGAGGTGCGGCGCGAGCTGCGGCGCATCGGCGTGAACATCAACCAGATCGCCCGCGCCCTGAACACGGCGGTGATGGAGGGGCAGGTGCTCGATCTGGAGATGGCCCAGCTCGGCGCCTTTCAGGCTGAGATCGCGGCCTGGGTGGAAGCGCTCGGCGAGGCCTTTGACGGCAACCTGTCCTATTGGGCCGGGCGGCCGTGAGCGACTTCCGCTCGCCGCGCGGGTTCGAGGAAGCCTTGCGGCCGCCGGTCGATCCGCGCCGCGCGCGGATCACGCCCGCGGTGCTTCGGCCGTCTCGGAACAGAGGGCAGGAGTCGGCCGCCCGCTTCATCCGGGTCCTGCGCCGGGCGCCGGAGGTGATGGTCAAGGTGACCGGCCGTACCCGGGACGGCGGCCACCTGAAGGCGCACCTCGACTACATCAGCCGCAATGGCGCCCTGACTCTGGAAGGGCCGGACGGGGAGCGGCTGGACGGGCGCGCTGAGGTGCATGCGCTCGCCCGCGACTGGGCCGAGGAGTTCGCGATGGAACCGGGACGCAGGCGTGACGCCTCGGTCTCCCTGTCGATCGTGCTCAGCATGCCGGCGGGGACGGATGCGGTGCGTCTGCACGACGCCGCCCGGGCCTTCGCGGCCGAGACCTTCAGCGAGCGCTTCCCCTATGTCTTCGCCCTGCACGACGAGGGACGGCACCCGCACGTGCATCTGACGGTGCGCCGGCTGGGACGCGAGGGCGAGCGGCTGAATCCGCGCAAGGCCGACCTGCAGATCTGGCGCGAGGGCTTCGCCCGGGCGCTGCGCGACCGGTCCATCGAGGCGGAGGCCACCCCGCGGCGGACGCGCGGCGTGACCCGAAAGGCGGAGCGGACGCCGATCCGCAAGATGCGGGAGCGGTTCGTGGCGGGGAAGGGCGATCTGCCCGAGACGCTCGCCGCCGCCTACCGCGACGCGCTCCGGGGCGACGGCGGGGAGGGACCGTGGCTGGAGGCAATTCAGGCGCGTGAACTGGCGATGCGGCGCGCTCTGGTCGCGGAAGCGGTTCGACTGGGTCGGTCCGATCGGCTGGCGGATCGCACCCTGGCCCTGGTGGTGGAGCGGTTCGTGCGGGACCGGCCCGGGCCGAAGACGCGCGACCAGGCCTTGAGGGACGCAGGCGTCGATCGCTCGACCGGGCGAGAGCGAAGCCGATGAAGCGGCGCGACTCCACGGGCCCGGTTGCGGAGTGTCAGAAACAGAACTATATTTCTGACACGGAGACGATCATGCAAGTCCTTGCTGAACAGATCATGGAGCGCGTCCGGGCCCTGCCGGAGGGCGCGCCGGTCGCCGCCAAGGGGCTGCTCCATCTGGGCAACCGCGCGGCGGTGGATCAGGCCCTGTCGCGCCTCGTGCGACGGGGGCGGCTCGTGCGCGCTGGGCGCGGCGTCTACATGCGTCCGCTGGAAAGCCGCTTCGGATCGCGGACGCCTTCGGTGGAAACGGTCGTGCGCGCGGTGAGCGAGCAGCGCGGCGAGGTCGTCGCCTCCAACGGGGCGGCGGCGGCCAACGCTCTGGGCCTGACCACCCAGGTGCCGATCCGCATGGTCTATCTGACCAACGGCAAGAGCCGGCTCCTCAACGTTGGCAAGCAGACGGTGGAGTTCAAACATGCGCCGGTATGGCAGCTGCTCCTGGCCGATCGTCCGGCCGGCGAAGCGGTTCGCGCCCTGGCCTGGCTGGGGCCGGAGAAGGCCGCGACGGCGCTGGAGGCCCTGAAACGAAAGCTGGGACCCGCCGCCTTCGGCGAACTGGTGTCCGTCGGACCGCGTCTGCCCACCTGGCTGGCGCGGTCGGTCAGCCAGGCGGCCCATGTCTGAAATCTTCCTGCAGCTTTCGGCCGAGGACCGCGCTGAAGCCCTCGCGGCGGCGGCGTCGGACTCCGGCCGGCCCGCCCATCTGCTCGAGAAGGACGTCTGGGTCGTCTGGGCCCTGAACGCGCTGTTCGAGTCGCCCTTGGGCGAAGGCCTGGTCTTCAAGGGCGGGACATCCCTGTCCAAGGCCTACGACGTCATCCAGCGGTTCTCGGAAGACATCGATCTGACCTGGGACATCCGTCGCCTGCTTCCCGATCTGGCCGATGCGCCTGAAGACCCCGTGCCGCAGACTCGCGCCGAGGAGCGGCGCTGGTCCCGGGACGTTCAGCGGCTGTTGCCGCTCTGGGTAGAGGGCGAGGTGCGGCCGCTTCTGGAGGCCCGGATCGCCGCAGACGGCGTCGGCGCCACGGTGCGGATCGAAGGCGCCAAGGCCTTCGTCGACTATGCGCCGACCAGCACTGGCACCGGCTATGTCTCGCCCAGCGTGATGCTCGAGTTCGGCGCGCGGGCGACCGGCGAGCCGAGCGCGCCGCGACCCGTGGTCTGCGATGCGGCGGCCCATCTGCAAGGCGTCGTCTTCCCGACCGCCACGCCGCGGGTGATGGCGGCCGAGCGGACGTTCTGGGAGAAGGCCACCGCCGCCCACGTCTATTGCGCGCAGGGACGACTCCGGGGCGATCGCTTCTCTCGCCACTGGCACGATCTGTCCCGACTGGACGCGGCCGGCTTCGCCGAGACCGCGATCGCGGATCGGGCGGTCGCCGAGGCGGTCGCGCGCCACAAGGCGATGTTCTTCCGCGAGACCGCCGACGGCGCGGAGATCGACTATGGACAGGCGGTCACGGGCGGGCTGCGTCTGAAGCCTGAAGGCGCCTCGCTGGAGGCCCTCGGGGATGACTACCGCCGGATGGTCGAGGACGGCCTGCTGGAGGCGGACGCCGAGCCATTCGAGAAGCTCATGGAGACGTGTGCGGCGCTCGCGGACCGCGCCAACGCCGCGGCGACGGGTTGACCCCGCGCTACGTCCCGATCGAGCAGGAAGCGATCCTGCTCAAGGCGGTCTGGAACATGATCGACGACATGGTCAATCTGGAGATCTTCGAGTACCCGATGACCTCCCGCCCGACCAATTTGGTGTTCAAGTCGGGAACCCACAAACGGGTCTTCGCCATCCTGCTGGCGGATTTCCTGGCCCAGCCCCGGCCGTCTGCGCTGCCCTTCGCCTTCGCCCCGTCGACCGCAGGCGCGCGCGAAACTGATCGAACCTATCTGTTCTATCTGGACGCCATCGGCCGTCAGCCGACGCTGGGCGCCGACGCCTCCGGTCTGGCGGCTTCCGCCTCGGCCTTCGCGGACTGGCTGAACGCGGAGTGCGTCTGTCCCAAGGTCTGGCTTCCCGGACTCGACCTGTCGGTGGACCTGCGCGTCTCCCGCATCTGGCTGCTCAAGGTCGTCGGCGACGCCAACAAGCACAACTTCTCCCGGCTCGATGCCCGGGTGAAGCAGATCAGGGCGATGCTCGCGCGGCACGGCCATGAGGTCGATGAGGGGATGGTCTATCGGTCGGTGCCGGACTTCCAGCAGTGGTTCTACACCGACGTCTTCTCCTATCACGCCAGCACCATCGGCGAGTTCCTGGACCAGATCCGCCGGGCCCTGTTCGCCTACCTCTCGCCGGAGTTCGCCCGGGCCTGGCGACGTGGCGACCGGTTCGAGGGCGATTACAGCTTCGATATTCCGGCGGACATCCGCGATCCGCTGGCGCTGGGCATGTATTGGGACCTGATGAACCGGATGAGGGACGGCGTCGGATTCCCGGCCTTCACCGTGTCGCCGTATCTGAAGAACACTTTCTAGGCGCGACCGCTAGCGCCGCCGCTCGCGGTCGCGCGTCGTGTCCCGTTCCGTCGGACGCGCGCGGCCGGCGCGCGCCCAGGCGGCCTCCAGCAGCTTGGTCTGGATGGCGGGATCGGGGATGAGACGGGCCACCACCACGGCCGCGCGGGCGAGCCGCTCGGCGAGCGGATCCTGGAGGGCCTTCTGGGAGGAAGCCCGGTCGATTCCGGCCGCCTGGCGATCGCGGTCCCTGGGCCGATGGCCGTGGACCTCCAGACCCAGGCTCTGGGCCTGGATCCAGACCTCGCGCCGGAAGGCGGGGTCGCCAGAGACCTGTATCCGCTCCCAGCCGCGGTGCCGCGCGATCTTGAGCATGTCGATGACGGCGTCGGGATAGGCCTGGGTCGAGGTGAGCGATCCACCCCGGTCGCGGAACATCGGCGCGGGCGCACGATGATCCCGGAAGAACCGCTCCGCCCGGCCCCTGAGATCGCCCTCGACCAGATAGCGGTCGAGCACCGCGTCCGGCACGTCGCCCTTGGCGGTGGAGCGGGCGGGTGCGCCGGGCGCGGGCCGCAGGCGGTTGACCGCCGGAGCGGGCTCTGACGGGGTCATGGCTCGCGCTCCGGCGGGGTGGCGTCGACGACGCGGTCGAGCCAGGCCGCCACATCGGTTTCATCCGCGTCGGGCGGGGGCGGAGGAAGGCCTTCGGCGGCGAAGGCGCGGGCGATGACGTCGAAATCCATGGGATCCTCCTCGAGAGCGGGCGGGACGACCGGCGCTTCGACCGTCGGCCCGGGCGTGGGAGCGGGACGCAGACGGCGCTGGAAAATCCGGTCGCGCCAGTAGGCGATCTTGCGGCCGCGAACAGGCGGAAGACCGGCCTTCAGGACGATCAGGGCGGTCTGCGGAAGCTGCATGAGCTCCTGGGGCAGCATCAGCGCCCGGCGCTGGTCGGACACGGTCGTACTGCGTCGGCCGCGCGCGAGGCCGGCCGGCCGGCTGCGGCTTCGCCCGTCCGTCGTATAATAGCCCAGCCGTTCGCTGAGCTCCCGGGCGATCCTCAGTTCCTTGGGCGCGAAGACGATCTCGATGCCGCAATTGGTCATCACGTCCTCTGCCAGATCGGGTCCGTAGAGCGCCCGGAGCTGGGAGGGACTCTGAAGCACGGCCAGCAGACGCAGTCCGTAGCCCGCCACCCAGGCGAAGGCGTGGGCCAGCACCGGCGCCGGGCCGAGGCGAGCGAATTCGTCGAGCAGGACGAGGGTCGGACGGTCGGCGGGGGCGGGAAGGCTGCGGCTGTTGAGATCGACCAGCTGCTGAAAAAGCAGCGCATAGAGCGGCTGGATCCTCAGCATGTTGTCCGGCGTGGCGCCCAGATAGAGGGAGAGATCGCCGCGGCGCAGGTCGCGCAGGTCGAAATCCGAGACCGAGGTGGCGGCGTCGATCCGGGGGTTGAGCCACAGCCCCATGCGAGTGGTGATCGACTGACGCACGGAGGCGAAGGTGTTCTCGCTGGAGCTGGTGAAGTCCGTCAGGGCGGCGACGACGGGCCCCGGAAGAGGGCGTCCCTCCCGCGCGCGCGCCGCGACGATGCGGGGCAGCCGAGCACGGGCGTTGCCGGCGGTCAGCTGGCGGAAGATCTCGCCGAGGGTGAAGGGGCGATCGGGCGTGGCGGCGACATAGCCGCCCACGCCGATGAAGCCAGTGCGCGACGCCTCGGCCCAGAAGGGATCGGCCCTGTCATGGACTGGAAACAGCATCGCCGCCATGCGCTGAAGCTCGTCCAGCACCTGGATCGGATCGGCGCGGTCGATGTGGGCCAGGGGGTTGAACCGCGCGGTTCGGCCGTCCGACGCCAGGGGATCGAACAGATGGACCGTCTGGCCGGCCTCGGCGCGGTAGCCGGCGGTGGCGACATAGTTCTCGCGCTTGATGTCCAGCACCACGACCGAGTCCGGCCAAGCAAGCAGGTTCGGGATGACCACGCCGACGCCCTTGCCGGTGCGCGTCGGGGCGTAGAGCATCACATGCTCGGGGCCGTCGGCGATCAGGAAGGCGCCGTCGGCCCGCCCCAGGACCACGCCGCGGCGCGACCTCAGACCGGCGTGGCGCTGTTCGGCCGCCGACGCCCATCGGGCGGCGCCGTGCAGCGGGCGTCTCTGGTGGAGCAGCACGGCGACGATCAGGATCCCGCCGACCAGACCCGCGCATGACAGGCCCACGGCCAGCCAGCGCCGCAACTCGGGATCGTGACGGTAGTACCAGAGCCAGCCGGGGACGCGCGTCGGGTCGATATCGCCGGAGAACCGACCCAGGCCGATGAGGGCGATGGTCACGGTGAGAACGCCCAGGACTGCGGCGGCGGCGAGGCCCGCGGTGGCGATCAGCGCCCCCCTAGTCGCCGGGCTGGCGCTTGCGAAGCGGGTCATGCCAGATCTCCGTCACACGGAACCGGCCGTCGACCTTCTTCATCTGGACGACGACATCGACGAGCAGGTGCAACAGGGCGCGGATGTCCTCGCGCGGCAGATCGCGCCCGCCTTCGGATTCCCGCACCAGCAAGGTCAGTTGCTCGAAGGCGAGGGCGGCCGAATCCGCGTGCACGGTGGTGATCGAACCGGGATGCCCCGAGTTGACGTTGCGCAGGTAGAAGAAGGCCGTGCCGTCGCGAAGCTCCTGCAGCAGGATGCGGTCCGGCCGCATGCGCAGGGCGCTTTCCAGAAGCTGTTTGGGGCCGATCCGGGCCAGACCCTGGCCGTCCTTGGAATAGACCAGATGGACGACGTTGCGGTGGGGCGTCACGAACTCGCGGGTGTCCTCGATCGTCAGCAGACGCTCGTGATCGGGGATGAGGGCGATCAGACCCTTGGCCAGGGTGGTCTTGCCCGAGCCGGTGGCGCCCGAGATCAGGATGTTGCGGCGGGCGGTGACCGCCAGGGTGAGGAAGCCCGGCCAGTCGCCGGTCTGGCGCAGGCGCATCAGCTCCGCGTCGACGGGATCGGCGGTCTCGGCGCAGGCGTTGGCGACCTGGTCGAACAGGCCGGCGGCCGCGAACTCGGCCAGGCCGAGGCGTCGCCGCGACGGCTTTCTCAGGGTCAGGGACAGGCCGCCGTCGGCGACCGCCGGCGGCAGCACGATCTGGCAACGGATGTCGCCGGGCAGGGTGGTCGAGCAGATCGGCTGTTCGGGGCTGACGTCCTGTCGGGTGTAGGCGGCGGCCGCGACCGCGAGGGTGCGCAGCCAGGCCTCGGTCAAGTCCGGCGCCTCGGCCCAGCGCCAGACGCCGTCGGCCTCGACCCCGACCTCGCCGGGGCGGTTGACGACGACCTCCGTCACCGTCTCCGGTTCCAGAAAGGGGCGCAGCGGCGCGAGGTAGTGATCGAGGACGGAGGTGTCGTCCATCACCGCGACCGCAGCTGATAGACGCCGGAGAAATCCAGATCCTGGGCGACGAAGATCGACACCTCCGCGCCCTGGCCCTTGCGCAGCGTCGGCGGGATATCGACCGAGCCCTGGAGGGCGACCCCGGCCGCGTCGGACGGGAGGCGGGCGGTCGCGCCGCCGTCGTCGCGGCCCACGGCGGCGTAGACGCCGTCATCGACGATCGACAGCAGCAGGGCGCCCCCGAACCGGTCCCAGAAGCGGGTGTCGATCACGCCGTCGAAGCCGGATCGGCCGAGCGCGTCGGCGGCCGGCGAGGCGAGGGCGACGGCGACCCCGGTCGGCGTCACCGCGCGGGTCCAGAGGACGAATAGACGGCGACGGCCTTGCTGGAGGCCGCCGCGATACTCGCCGAGAACCCGGGTGCCCCGCTCCATGAGCACCACGGCGCCGTTGTCGGACCAGGCGTCGCGGGACAGGACGCAGGTCACATAGCCCGGGGTGGTGCTGTCCATGGCGGTCTGCAGCACGCAGGGGACGCTGGTCCCGGCGGTGATCAGCAGGTTGCGGTCGGGCAGGCGCCCCGCGCGGGCCTGACCGACCGGGGTGACCTGCCTGAGTTGGTCCAGGGAGGTCTGCGGTCCCGCAGGCGCGCCGGGCCCCGGGGCCTGCGGAGGAATGGCCGAGCCGCCGCCCGCCCGGCTGTAGGCCAGCACCGGCGCCCGCCGCGCGCTTTCGGCCAGAGCGCGTCGTTCCTCCGCAGGCGACGGACCGGAACGAGGCGCGCCTTGAGGTCCGGCCTCGATCGGCGGAACAGAGGGCCCGTCGTCGAGCACGGGGGCCTCGGGATCGACGACTGGCTCGCTGAGCAGGGGTGCCGGGCCGCGTCGCGCGGGCTCGAACGGCGCGGTCTGCCGCGGCGGGTCATCACGCGTCGTCGGGCCTTCGGCGTCGCGGTCGCCGCGATCCCAGCTCGCGACCAGGAAGACGCCGCAGCCGGCGGCGAGCGCGGCGAGGGTGATCATCTTGCCGCGCGGTCCGCCAAACCGTCCGGCGATCGGGGAGACGCCGCGGTCCGCCGCCGTCGAGGCCGGGGACGGACTCTCGTCCGGAGGCGGCGCCGCGACCCCGGTCATGACGGATCTCCGACGGGAGCCCGATCGACGACAGGCGAGGCCGTGCCCGTGCCCAAGCCCCTGCCGCGCGGATCGAAGGCGTCGTTGAACAGGCAGAGGACCGATGACCCGCGTCTCAGCCGCAGGCCGCGCGCGACTCCGTGGACGACCACGAACTCACCGCGTACGTCGTAGGGGATGAGCCGCTCCGAGCCGTCCTCGGCGACCTCGAACAGGGCCGGCAAGGCCTGAACCCCCGGAAAGCGCAGGACGGTGAAGCGGCCGTTGTCGCTGACCTCGCTCGGCTGCAGGGCCGCATCGCCCTGGGCGGACCAGGCCAGATTGCGCGGCCCTTCGAGAACGCCGCGGTCCAGCTCCAGGCCGATCAGGCGCTGTTCGACGGCCGCGGCCTGAACGGCCAGGGCGCGGGCGGCCTGGGCCTGATCGTCGGCCGGATAGCGGAAGCGCACCTGATAGGCGAGGGCGGCGCGGTCGCCAGGGTCGCGCGCGACCAGTTCGAAGGCGTAGTGGCGGATGACGCCGGCCCGCTCGGTGACCACCAGCAGATTGGTCGCCTGATGGCGCTCGCGCGGCTTCAGGAACAGCACCGACCCTTCGGCGGCCACCTCCCAGGCGACGCTGTCGCCGATCGCGGCGTGGCGGATGATCTCCTCGGGCGAGAAGACGATCTGGGTCGCCGTCCGGAAGGCGCCGGCGATGCGGTAGACCGCCGCCGGATCGTAGACGATCTCCCGGATCCGGGGATCGGGGGATGTTTGCGCCATCGCCGGAGCGGCGAGGACGATTCCGGCGATCAGCGCCAGGGCGGACAGGGGGCGTGTCATCGGATGACCTCCGGATCGGCGCGGTAGGAGGTCACCTGGAAGCCAAGAGGGTTCCTCAGCCGGTCCGGCTCCGACATCGGCGCGCGCGTGTAGGTGAAGGCGATGGTGGCGATCCAGTCGCTCTCGACGGTCTGTTGGGCCTGGCGGACCGTGCGTCGGAAGCGGACATTGGCGACGCCGGCGTTGATGAAGCCGATGGCGCGGATCGCCACGATGGCCTCGCCGTCCGGACCGTACAGATTCTGCGGGCTGGCCGGGTTGGAGCCCCGGAACAGATCGGCCCAACGGCGTTGCTCGCCGGGCGCGGACAGGATGGACACCAGCCGGAAGGCGTCCTCCGCCGCCGGGTCGAGATAGCCCTCCCGCTGGCGGACATATTGTCCGAGAAAGTATTTGCTGACCGCTTCCTCGTAACGGACGGGCCCGCCCTCGGCGGAAAGGCCGCGCATGACATCGACCGCGCCGGTGGCCTGGTCGACCCGGATCACGAAGGGTTCGGTCGACTTGAGCGGCGTCAGCAGGGCGACGGCTCCGGTCGAGATCACGGCCAGACCCGTGGCGAGCGCCGCGGCGGACCAGGCCAGGCGGCGTGATCGGAGCGCCGAGGCCAGGCGGTCCTGGTCCCAGCGCCGCGCCTCGACGAAATAGCGCTTCAGCTCGGAGGAGGGGACGCCGCTCATGCGCAGCCTCCCGTGTCCGGTGAGGCGACGGATTCGGCGGGAGGCTCGGACGCGGGCGTCAGCACCGATCCGTAGGGGTTGGCCGGTCGCCGGGCGGAGCCGTCGCAGGTCGGCAGCGCGGGATCGCCGCGGTGGGCGCAGGCTCCCAGCACCAACAGGCTAGCGAGCAGAAGTGAGCGGTAGGTCATGTCAGGCGCCTCTCGGTCGGATGGAGCCGCCGCTCCTCGGGGGCTGGCGGCTGGATTCCTGCGGCCCCTGGGCGCGGCCCGAGCCGCGTCCGCCCAGGGCGGCGGCGTTGGCGAAGTCGGCCAGGCCGGCGCTAGCGCCGCCGGCGATCCCGGCGGCGATGGCGGGGGTCTGCAGGAAGAAGATCGCGCCCAGCAAGCACAGGGCGATGAAGATCAGGCCGCCAATCATCGGATCGGCGCCCTGGATCGCGCCCCATTGATCTCGCACCAGCGACAGCACGAGCTGGAAGATGACGATGATCAGGGCGAACAGGACGAGATAGTTCACCGCCTGGCTGAGCCAGCCGAAGAAGAAGCGCCGGGTCGCGTCGAAGAGGGCGCAGGCGATGAAGATTGGGCCGAGGGTGACGAGCAGGGCGAGGGCCAACTTGGCCACCAGCACAACGCCGAAGCCGAGGGCCGCGGCCAAGGCGCCGACTAGGAAGACCGCCGCCGACACCACATAAGGGCCGGGGTTGAAGGCCGACGCGTCGCGCGAGATGTCCTCGCCCAACCAGGCGGCATAGGCGAAGAACTGGTCGAAGGCCGCGCCGACGCTGGGCGTATCCGCTCCGCTGACCGCGCGGGTCAGGGCGTTGGGCAGTCCGGTGAACAACGGCTCGGTGACGAAGGTGGAATAGGCCGCCGTCGTCGCCAGCAGATAGAGGAAGGCCAGCTTCAGCGAGCGGACCGCGAAGTCCATCACCGGTTCGCTGATCGCGCCGCGCAGGATGGCGACGCCGTAGAGCACGACATAGAGGACCAAGGCGATCCGCAACGGACCTTCGACCTCGGCGATGACCGAGGACAGGCGGTCGCCGAGAAAGACGTTCAACCGCTCGTCGATGAAGTCGTAGCTGGGCTCGAAGACGCGGAAGCTCATGGCCGGTCCTCAGAACGCCTGCTCATAGGCGCGCATCCGGGCGTCACGCCGGGCCTCGGCCAGGCCGCGGCGCGCCGCCTCGCACTCCGTTTGCGTCCGGCCGGCGTCGCAGGCGGCCACGACCCGGGCCGCCGCGTCAGGGTCGGCCGCGAATTCCCCGGCCGTTCGGTCCGGCGCGCCGCAGCCGACGAGCGCGAAGGCGGCGAGCAGGGCGATCCGCGTCACTGGAAGGCGCTCTCGTAGACGCTCATGCGCGCCGTGCGGGCGGCTTCGGCCCGTTCCCGGGCGCGTTGCTCCTCCAGCCGGGCCTCGGCCGCCTGGGTCAGGGCCAGACCTTGCAGCCGCACCTGTTCGTTCTGGATCAGAGCCTGTTCCGCCGCGAGCCGCGCCTCCAGATCCATCACCGCCCGGGCGTTGGGCGCGGTGTCGAGGGCCGAGCGCAGCGTCTCCAGACCCTCAAGCCGCCGGTCGGCGGCTCCGGCCACCGCCTCGCCCACGGCGAGATCGCGCGCCGTGCGGGCGCCGGCGCGTTCGAGGCTGTCCCGGTAATAGGCGTCGGCCGGGCTCAGATCGCCCGTCGGCGGCGTGTACAGCCGGGTGTCGCGACGGATGGCGTTGGCGCGGTCAGCCAGGTCGCCGAGCGCGCCGAGGTCGCCGTTCGCCGCCGCCCGCATCGACCGCATATCGGGCAGGGGATTGCGCACGGTCGGCAGGCCGAGCTCGCCGGCCAGGGCGTTGACGTCGGACAGGTTGTTGAGACTGTCGAACAGCCGCTGGCCCTGTTCGACCTGGGTCTGCAGCGCTTTCAACTGATCCAGGGTGGTGCGTGCCTCCTCGATCATCTGGGCGAGGGCCCTCGGGTCGTGGACGATCTGCTGGGCCCGGGCGGCCGGAGCGCCAGCGACAACGAGGGCGGCGACGGCCGCGGCGGACAGGATTCGGGCTCTCACAGGAACCTCCTCTGGTTATGGAAGGGGGCGCGCCATTGCGCGTAGTCGTCGCCCGCCTCGGCGCGCAGACGGTCGAGCAAGGCGACGGTCTCGGTCCGGCCGGACAGGATGGCCAAGGCGTCGTCCATGCCGCGCAGGTCGAGTTCGACCACCACGCTGTCGTGACCCTGTTTGACCAGGAAGCGGTGCGACTCCGGGGTCAGCACCTCGCGGACGAGCCGGAACTCCTCCTGGGTCAGGCCGAAACCGTCGACGTAGTCCCGGGCCTGGCCGTGGGCGTTGGGCAGGAAGATCTTGGTCGCGCACTGCTCGAGGATGGCGTGGGCGATGGGCGAGCGGAGCGCGTCGGCCGGCGACTGGGTGCCGAACACCATCAGGGCGTTCTGCTTGCGCCAGGTCTTGAGACCGTCCCGGGCGAGCTCGGTGAAGGCCGGATCGTCCAGCACCTTCCAGAACTCGTCGATGTCGAGCACGAGGCGTCGGCCATCGACGCGCTCGGCGATGCGATGAAACAGATACAACATCGCGGGCGTGCGAACCTCGTCATGGTCTAGCATCTGGGTGATGTCGAAGCCGGCGAACCGCGCCTCCAGGCTCAGGGCGTCCTCCTCATTGTCGAGTACCCAGCCCAGCGGACCGCTGCGCTGCCAACGCTCCAGGCGCGCGCCCACGCCCCCGGCGTCGCCCTGGCCGAGCAGGCTGCGCAGGGCGGCGATGGATCGACGCTCGCGAGGCAGGGCCTCCAGCGCCGCGACGCCCTGATCGATGGCGCGCGCCTCCGGAACCGTCAGGGTTTCGTGGGGGCGGTCGACCAGGGCGCGGACGAGGCGAACCAGGAAGGCGCGGTTCGCCGGCGTCGGGTCGAGCGCCTTGAATGGGGCGAAGCCCGTCGGCTCGCCGTTGCGCAGGGCGAGATAGGTCCCGCCGCAGGCGCGCACGAAGATCTCGGCCCCCCGGTCCTTGTCGATGAACAGCTGCTGGGCGCCGAAGCGTTCGAGCTGGGCCAGCATGAAGTTCTGGACGACCGTCTTGCCCGATCCGGACGGCCCGCAGATGAAGGTGTGGCCCAGATCGCCGACGTGGAAGTTGAACCAGAACGGCGAGCCGGCCGTGGTGCGCAGCACCGCGACCGCCTCGCCCCAGTGGGCGCCGCGCGCCTTGCCGACCGGATGGGCGTGGAACGGCGCCAGGGCCGCGAAATTGCGCGAGGTGATGGCGGCCGGCCGGGTGCGGCGGGCGAAGGCGCCGGGGAACTGGGACCAGAAGGCCGCCTCCAGTCCGAGATCCTCCCGGGCCACGACCAGACCGGAATCGGCGAGAATGGCGCGCGCCTTGGATAAATGGTCCGCCAGCGCCCCCGGCGTATCGCCGTGCACGAGGATCGAAGCCTGGTGCTCGCCCATCACGAAGCGGTTGCTGACCAGGTCGTCGAGCGCGTCCGACAGGCCGGTGATCTGAGAGGCCGCGCGGTCGCGCGCGGAGACCATCTGGTTCTGCTTGCGCTCCATCACCGTCCGCGCGGCGGCCTTGGACAGGAAAGCGAAGGACTGGCTCGCCACGAAGCCGAAGCGGACGCTCAGCAGATCGTCCCACAGCCCCGGCCGGGTCGTCGCCGGATATTCCTTCACCGCCAGGACGCCGGCGTAGCGAGCGTCGGCGACGTCCCGCAGCTCCAGGGTCTCGCGACCGAAGATGACGCGCACCGTATGAACGGCCGCGCCGAGGTGGCCGAAGACGATCGGAACCGCCGAGCGCCGACCTGTCAGAACCAGTCGCATCACCTCCATCGGCTCGGAGAACCAGAGACCGTCACGTTCATACAGGCCGAGCCGGCGCGGCGCGTAGCGGTCGAGATACTGGATCAGGTCCCGGCCCGCTTCCTCGATCCGCTGGAGGTGGGCGGTCTCGACCTCGGCGTCCGCCCGCCGCGCCGCCTTCAGGCGACGCGCCAGGGCCGCGGCGCGATCGCCCGCCTCGCGGCCGGGGTGGAGGACGAGGGTGACGAAGAGCTCATTGATCCAGAGCCGACGCTCCGCGACCCGATCGTCGTAGAGCGCGCCCAGTTCGCCGGCGAAGTCCGAGCGGAAGCCGGCGGACCGCTCGAGTTCGGCCGGGCGGCGCACCACATGGTGCCAGATCGCCAGGCGATCGTCGGCCAGATTGCGCCAGGCCTGGTTCAGCTTGATATGCCAGTCGTTCAAATCGCGCGCATCCGCGGTCTCGAAACTGGCCCCGTCGATCTGGAAAACCATCATCAGGGCGCCGTTGTCGAGCGCCACCACGGCGTCGGAGACGTGGCGCGCGTAGGGCAGATGAGGCCGGGCGTCGGCCTCGCGCCGCAGGCGCATCGCGCTGACGCCGCCCTCAGCCACGGGCCAGCTCCGTCGGACGGTAGCGCCGGATGAGAGGCAACGGTGTCGCCGAACTGCCGCCCCAGAGGGCGGCGTTGCGCGACCGGCCCTTGGTGTCGACATAGACGAACAGCAGCCGGAAGGCGTTGTGATCCGCCCGACAGATCGCCCGGAACACCAGGTGCAGGGCCGGCGCGACGAGGAGATAGAGCAGGCTGCCGCCGACCAGGAAGACGACGCCCGAAAGGATGACATTCACGCCCATGGCCTCCATGGGGACGCCCAGGATCATGGCCGGTCGGGTGCAGGCCAGGAACAAGGGGTCTTCGGTCAGGCGCTCTTCAGCCATGCGGGCCTCCGGCGGACAGGCGCGACAGGGCCAGGCCGATGGCGACGCCGGAGGCGAGGCCGGCGAAGATCTGGGCGAAGCGCTTGGGCGAGATCAGCTTCAGGCCGAGCATCAGGACCAGCGCCAGGAGCACCGAGGCCGATCCGATCACGACCCAGGAGAGGGCGTCGTCCATCAGGCGCCGCCCGTGATCAGATTGACGATCTCGGCCGCGCCGAAGACGACCACGATGCCGAGCACCACGATCGCCGCGCGCCGCAGGTCGAACAGGCCGAACATCCAGAGAATGCCGACGACCACGACCGCCAGGACGGCGAGCAGCCGCGCGGTGTTGCCGGTCAGCATGTCGACGACGTTCTGAAGCAGGCCTTCGACGTTGGCGGAGGCGAAGGCCGGCTGGACCAGAATCAGGCTGGTCGCCAGGGCGATGGCGCCGACGGCGCCGAACCGGCGAGAGGAGATGGAGGCGGTCATTCAGAACTCCCGGTCTGGGTGGCGGTGAAGGTCAGGACCAGGCTGGTCCGGGCGCGCGCGAAGACGTCCCAGTCCGCCGCTGGCGCGGTCTGGACCGGGTCGGGCAGCGGCGCGGTCGCAAGGGGCTGGACGGGGCGCAAGGCCTGAACGCCGAGGCGGACGGCGGCCGCCTCGACCCGGGCGACATAGCCGTTGCGGAAGCCGCGCTCGGGATGACCGGTGTTGTAGCGGGAGAGGGCGATCCTCAACGTCGTCTGCGGATCGACGCCCTCGGCCGGCCGATAGCCCGCGCGAAGCACCTGAGCGGCGGCGGCGAGGTTTCGGCAGGGATCGAAGGCCGCCTCGACCGACAGGCCGAGCCAGTCGAGGTTGTCGCTGTTGATCTGGGCGACGCCGAGATCGAGGTTCGCGCCTCGGGCCAGAAGGTCGCGCGCCACGCGCGCCGCCTCGGCGGCGTCGCGTGGCGTCCGCGCCGGCCGGGGGCCGCGGTTGACCCCGATGGCGTTCGGATTGAAGCGGCTTTCCGCATAGGCGACGGCCGCCAGGGTTTCGGGGGCCACATGCGGGGCGCAGGCTTGGGACAGGCTGAGGATGAGGGCGAGGTCCAGCAAGGGAGGCTCCATCGTGAGCCCCGAGCAAAGCCGATGAGTCCCGGCCGCCGCGACCCGCGACCCTCCCGCCGGGCGTTTACGGTAGGAAGGTCCGGGGTTCAGGCGGCCGCTGGGCGGCCGCGAGCCGCGCCACGGCCTGGACGCGCGTCCGCACCCCGAGCGCACGGCAAGCGCCCATCAGATGTTCATCGACCGTGCGGGCGGACAGGCCGACCCTTTCGCCGATCGCCGCCGATGTCAGACCCTCGGCGGCCAGGGCAAGGCACTGCTTCTGCCGATCGGAAAGCCGGTCGAGCGTGGAGGAATCTGAAAGAGGGTCGGCGGGTAGCGGGCGCATCCGGTCATGAGGCGCCGAATGGAACCCTTGGACCAGTCCGTAAGCCCGCCACCCGGGATCTACGGTGCGCCCTTGTCCGAGCCGCCGTCGTCTCCGGTGGGGGAAACGAGCCGATGTCGCCGTTCCTCAAGCCAGGCGTCCGCCGCGCTCTCCCGGCGGACGGACTGCGCGGCCAGCTCGCGCAGGGCCTTGGTGAAGGTGTTGATGATGGTCAGGGACTCCAGCTCCGCGATCGCGTCGCCCGCCTCCTCGTCGAACTCCTGCAGCACGACCGCGAGAATGGTGGCGAGCTTATTGTCGGCGCACCGCAAGGCGAAGGCGGGCGACCCGAGCGCCAGCGCCGCGAGGATCGCGTGGGGATCGCTGTCCGTGACCTCGGCGAAACGATGGACGCGCTCGATGTTGATGCGTCCGCCGCCGGACTCGAAATGCTCGTAGGAGCGCAGCGCCATGTTCATGGACTTGGCGACATCCGCCGCCCGCAGCCGACGATGGGTGCGGATCAGCCGAAGGGCGGTGGACAGGGTCTCGCTCTGGGACTGACGGTCGGCGCTCTCCATGACGTCGCTCTAACTCCGTTTCCGAGCACCGCGACTCGCGCGCACCGCACCCCTACTGGTTGAAAAATGAAGCAACCGTGCATCAAATGAAAGGTGGGAAACAAACAGGTCTATAAACCTTGTGTATTTGCGCAAAATATCTGCGGGTCGCACGCGAAATCTTTGCGGAAGTCGCCGATTACATGGTCGCATTCTCATCGCAACCCGAACTCGGCGTGGGTCGCGGCTTGAGCGCCCTCGCTGGGGGTTGGTCGTGATGCGATCGCGAGACCCCTATAACGACGCCCTGACCGCCTTGGCGGCGTTCGCCGGATCAGGCCGCTTCGGCTGGGGAGAGCCGTTGGTCGCCACCGCCTTGGCCGCCGAACTGGAGCTGTCCCAGACGCCCGTGCGCGAGGCCCTGGCCCGGCTCGCCGGCGAAGGTCTGATCGAACATCGCCCCGGGCGTGGCTACTACGCCCCCAGTCCCAGCGCCGACGACATCGTTGATCTCTACGAAATCCACCGGCGGCTGGTGCATTTGGCGATCGACCTTCTTGACGCCGCCGGAACGACTGTGGCGCTCCAGAGCGTCGGCGAGAGGAGCGAGGAGCGCTTCTACGCCGCCCTGGTCCGGTCGCCGGGGCGGGCGGTCTTGGCGCAAACCCATTGGCGCCTGACGCTGCGGCTTCGACCCATTCGGATCGTCTCGGCCGAATTGGCGCCGCCGGACCTGGCCTGGATCGTCGGTGTCGAACGCCACGTCGCGGACGGCGCGCTCGTCGCGTTGCGGCGCGAGGTCGATCTGCATCATCGAGAGAGATCGGCGCTCGCCACCGCCGTCGTGGCAGTCATGCGACAATCTGTCGAAAGTATAGGACAGATATAGTTTGAATATAGAGCCTCGCGGGCGCTGGCTTAGGGTGCGGGGCGTTTGGCCCCGTTCAAGGAGGCTACGACATGAAGACCAATCCCCTTCCGGGCCTGATCGGGCTCGGCTGCGCCAGCGCACTGACCCGCGCCGGCGGCGGCGTCGAAAAGATGGAGCTGATCCCGCTCTATTTCTACGACGACGCGTCCACGACCCAGATCGTCGGGCTCGGTTCCGCGGTGGAGCAGACCCGCGCCGACGGCCCGGGGCACAATCGGGAACTCAACCCGATCTACACCTACGTCGATCCCTCGGTCGCCCGCATCGGCGGGGCCGCGGAGCAGACGCGGGCGGACCAGCCCAGCGGCAATCGCGAGCTGATCCCGGTCGAGCGTTGGACCGCCTGAGCGCGACGGCTCCGACGGGGGGCGACGGCGGCGACGCCGCCGCCCCTGCCGTGCGCCTGTATTTCGCGCCGGACGTTCACCACGCCTGCGTCGGTGGTGACGCCGTCCTGCTCGACGTGCGCGGCGACGGTTATCATTGCCTGCCGGACGGCGCCGCCCTGTGCCGGCGGCTCGCGGGAGGCGGTCTCGTCCGGATGAACGGCCCTGTCTCGGCCCTGATCGCGGCGGGGTTGATCGGAGCGGAGCCTTCGCCGAAGCCCCGGGTTCCGCCGGCTCGCCCGGTGCGTTCCGTGATCCACGCCGGAGGGCGTCTGGACCTGATGCGGGACCTGATCCCGGGGCTCTGCGCGATGCACGAGGTGCGGGCCGCCCGGCGCGGGGCCGGCCTGTCGCCTTATGTCAGTCTGGGCGGCGCCGAGCCTCGTGACGACCCTATGGCCGCGATCGAGGCCGGTCGGCGGTTCTGGACCCTGATGGCCTATTTGCCGATCGAGGGGGAATGCCTCGTCCGGTCGGCGCTGCTGGTCCGTTTTCTCCGGCGTCAGGGGCTTCGGGCCGACTGGGTGTTCGGCGTGCGCCTGTGTCCGTTCACCGCCCATTGCTGGGTGCAGGTCGGCGAGGTCTGTCTCAACGATGATGTGGAGCGGCTCGTGGCCTACACGCCGATCATGGTGCGATGAGCGGCGACGCCGGCTATCTCCTCGTCGCCGACGCCGCGGACGCCCGCGATCCCGCCGTCGAGGCGGCCCTGGCGGCGCTACTGCGGAGCGGCTGGACCCTGCGGCTCGACGGCTTCGGTCTGAGGATTCTGACCGGACCGCGTTTCCCATGGCCCGTCGCGCAGGTTCATCGCGCCCATGCCCTGATCGGGGAATGGCGCGGGGAGGGCGCGCATCCTTCCGCGATCGCAGGCCGCTTCCCCGAAGGACGCCCGCTCGGCGCGGGCCTCATGAGCGAAGGCTGGGGCGCCTATCTGATGGTCTGGCGAGATCGCGACGGCCACCTGAACCTGGTGCGGGATCCGACCGGAGCGGTGGATGTGGTGTGGTGGCGGCGAGGTCCCGTCACCTTGGTGACCGACTGTCCTCCGCCGGCGCTCGACGCCGTCTTGCCGGACACGCTCGCGATCGACTGGCCACAACTGGGCGCCCTTCTGGCGACGCCTTCGCTTCTGACCGACGGATTGCCCCTCCAAGGTTTGACGCCGGTCGGCTCCGGTTGCTGGAGCCGGCCGGACCAAGACCTTCCCGACGAACCCCTGTGGCGGCCGGCCGACTTCGTCCGTCGGGGCGCCGACGACGCCCCGGACGCTCTCGTGCGGGTCGTCGATCGCACCATCGACCGCACCATGCGCTCGCGTCGCCGGGTGGTCTCCGAACTCTCCGGGGGACTGGACTCGGCCATCGTGGCGGGAAGCCTGAGGGCGACGGGGCACGCCGAGCGCGCGGTCTTCATCAACTACTATGGCGACGACGCCGAAGGCGACGAGCGTCGTTACGCGGAGGCGGCCGCGGCGCTGAGCGGCGTTCCGCTCGAGACCGTTCGCAAGCCGGTCGAGGCGATCTCCGACGCGGACTTCACCACCCTGGCCTCCGGACTCCGTCCCGCCCTCCAAGGGGTGGACCCGGCCTATGATCGGCACGCCGCGGGCCGACTGGCGGCGCTGGGCGCCGACGGCCTGTTGACGGGACAGGGCGGCGACAGCGTCTTCTTCCAGGCCCCGGATCCCCTCGTCGCCGCCGACCGGTTCCGCCGCCAGGGCTTGCGCGCCCTCAATCCGGCCTATCTGGCGGCGGTGGGCCGCTGGACCCGCCACTCCGCCTGGACCGTCGGCCGACTGGCGGTGCGCGGCCGGACGCAGACCGGATCGGGGCCGCGTCACCGGTGGCTCGACGACGCGGCCGAGCTTGCGCCCGCCAAGCGGGGGCAGCTGGAGCGGTTCGTGAACTGTCAGCTGTTCTGGACGGACTGTCTGAGGGCGCGCCAGGCCCCGCTGCTCAATCCCTTCCTCAGTCAGCCGGTCGTCGAACACTGCCTCGGCGTGCCGTCCGACCGGCTGACCCTGGGCGAACGGGACCGGGGCCTGGCCCGCCTGGCCTTCTCGGAGCGCCTGCCGCCCTTGATCGCCGAACGGCGGGACAAGGGCGATCTGAGCCACTTCTACGGCCAGGTCGTACGGGACAGCGCGCCGGCGCTCGCCGCCTTCCTCCTGGAGGGACGACTAGCGGCCCAGGGCGTCCTCGACCGGGCGACGCTCGAGGTTGATCTCGACCCGGCCCGCCTGCTCTGGCGCGAGGGCGCCAACGCCCCGTTGCTGGCCGCCGTCCTGGAGGCCTGGGCGCGCCACTGGGAGGGTCGGATCGCGCGTCGCCGGACCGAGGTAGCGCGCCAGCCAGTCGAGGATGTGGGCGTGTAGGTCGCGCAGGTTGCCGGGGCTGGCGAGCACATGGCCCTCGCCATAGTAGGTCAGCAGAGCCGCGTCCCGGTTTAGTCGGTAGAGGACGCCGAACAACTTGCCCATGCGCGGCCGCTCCAGATCGCTTTCGATCAGCAGGGCCGGCACCCGCAGGTCCGCCGCCGAGAACAGCGGGCTCATCTCGACATAGCGGGCGGCGTCCGCCGGGAAGGCGCCGATCGCCGCCTGGCCTGTCTCCGCCCAGCCGGACAGCTGGCCGATGGGCACGCCCTCGTCGGGTGCGGAGCGGAAGAAGGGCGGCAGTTCGAAGGCGCTGATCAGGTCGGCGTAGCCGTTGGAGGCGATCACCGCCGCGACCCGGTCGCTGTGGGGCGCCGCGTTGAGCACATTGAAGGCCCCGTAGCTGTGACCGAGCAGGGCGTAGCGGTCGGCCCGGACCCGGCCAGTGGCGCCGGCCGCATCGGCGATGGCGTCGATCTGCGCGGCAAGGGCCGCGCCGGACCAGCGCCCATCCGGCGGGTTCGGCAGGCTGACATAGAGAACCGCATAGCCGCCCCCGGCGATGACCGCCGGATTGTTCTGGAGCATGGCGGAGCGGCGCGTGAGCGGTGACGGCGGACGCGACGAGACGCGGCCGGGGTAGACCTCGACGACCAGCGGCGCCTTGACCCCTTCCGGCAATCCCGGCGGCAGGAGCAGCCAGCTCTTCAGCGCCTGGCCGGCAGGACCGGTGTGCGCAACTTCGATGATTTCGCCCCAGTCGAAGGTCGCGCGATCGAGGTTGATCTCCGCCAGGGTCAGGCCGGCGTCGGCGCGATGGAGCCGGAAACGGGCGGATCCGTCGGCGGAGTCCTGACGGGCGACGACGAAGGCGCCGTCAGGGCTGGAGGCGACGCGGGTTTCATCCGGTTCCAGCGGCGAGACGCAGACCGGCGCCGCGTCGATCGCGGCCTTGGCGCAGCCGTCGCTGATCAGGGTGCGGCCGGGGGTCGCCTCGCGCACATAGGCGGCGCGGAAGCCGGCGTCGCGAGCCTCGCCGAGGTCGCTGATCCGGCCGGCGACGTCCGGGCCTCCGTTCAGGGACAGAAGCCGGTCGCCGCGCTCGATACGGGTCTCGCCGTTCCAGTCGACGAGCCGATCGCCCGTCTGGGCCGGGATCGGCGCGAGACCGCCCGGCACGCGCCATTGGGCGACGCCGGCGTCATCCAGGACCCGGAGCACGGGCGTGTCGCCGAGCCAGCCGCCCAGCGCCACCGGTTCGTCCCACGGGCTTCGCTCCGTCGCCGGCTTGTCCGCGAACCTGGAGACCAAGCCGTCCAGCCCGATCGCGACATAGGCGCCGGACCGCTCGAAGCCGGCTTGGCCCACGTGGCGCGCGAAGGCGAGAAGCCGACGGCTGTCGGGGCTCCACGCCATCAGATAGGGGCCGTAATCGAGAGCGGGGTCGATCCGGGTTTCGGCGCCGGTGTCGATGTCGATCAGGCGCAGGGCGCGTCGGCGGATCGGGTCGCCGACCAGGACCGGGCGATCGGGATCGGGCTGCAGATCCTCGCGGTCCTCCAGCACGGCGATACGGGCGCCGTCCGGCGACAGGGCGAGATCGAAGATCGCACCCGCGGCGAGCGGCGTCTGCGCGCCGCTACGCACATCCAGGCGGAGGAGCGACAACGGTGGGCGATGTTCGCGGGTGTCGCGGGCCGAGCCGCTCGGAATGAAGGTGCCGCCGACGGATCGGCCGGACGCTGTCGCCGCCCAGAGCGCCGCGATACGGTCCTGGGCCTGGAAGCCGGTGCGGGCGATCTCGGGCAGCTGTCCGCCCGGCTGCACGACGACGAGCAGTTCGTCGACGGTTCGCCAGAGCGCCGTCAGCCCGAGCCGCGGGTCTTCCGGCGCGAGCGCGGTCCAACGGACCGCGCCGGTCTCGAGCGACAGGACGCCCAGCCGCCAGCTGTCCGGCGTCAGCTCGTAGACGATCAGCCGGCGACCGTCGGGCGAGAACCGTCCAGCCGTATAGCCGGCGGAATGGTCCGGGGTCTCCAGGGTGCGGACGACCTCGCCAAAGCGCGCGTCCACGATCTGGACGGCGCTGAGGAGGCGGTCGGTGTCCCTGGACAGCTTGTAGGAGGGCGCGCGGTCGTAGCGCGCCCGGCGTTCCAGCGCGATCCAGCGGCCGTCCGGACTGACGCGCGCATCGCCGAGACTCTCCTGACGCAGCAGGGCGTCGATGGTGAAAGGGCCGGAGGACTGGGCGAGCGCGGGACAAGCGAAGGCGAGCCCGGCCGCAAGGCCGAGCATCAGAACTGTGCGGTGCATCACCAGCTCCGGGTCAGCTGGAGCGAGACGTAGCGGCCGATGACGTCCGAGTTCGCCGCGTCATAGGCCACGCCTTCGGGCGCGTCGTAGAAGGGCGGATCACGGTCAAAGAGGTTCTGGATCGTCAGGGCGACGGCCGTCCCGGCGAACGGACCCGTCTCCGGCGCATAGCGCACCTGAAGATCGGCCGTGGTCCAGGAGCCGATGCGACGCCCGGAGGTGTCGGCGTAGTCGGAGACATGATCCACCGCTCCGCCGAGGGTGAGCGGGCCCCTCGTCCAGCTGAGATGGGTGCGACCCCGCAGGCCCACGGGATAGTTCGGTCGATCCAGCTGGGAGACCACGGGGGAGGTGGGCGTGGCCCGGGCGTCGAAGCGCTCCAGCCAGGTCAGGCTGCTGGTCAGATCGAAGGCGTCAGGGCCGACCGCGAAGGCGTAGGCGACCGTGAGGTCGGCGCCCTGGACCTGGACGCTGGCGGTGTTGACGTAGCGGGCGTCGACGATGGCGCCGTAATCGGTGGCCGGGAACAGGTCACGCAGGTTGGTGGTCGGCAAATCGAGGATCGCCTGCATGTCGGCGCGATCCTGGGCGTTGTTGGCCGGATCGATGATCCGAACGAACGGGCTCAGGGTGGTGTCGCTCAGCGCGGTGAGGATGTTCTCCAGAGCCGGTTGCCCGATCCGGTTCTCGAAATCCGTGCGGAAGGCGTTGACGCTGATCCGGAGACCCTGAACCGAGGCGGGCTCGAAATCGCCCCCAACCGTCCAGGTGTCGGCGGTTTCGGGCTCCAGATCCGGATTGCCGCCATACAGGATCATGGTCAGGATCTGGTTGGGTCCGCGGGGCAGGATCGAGGGACTGGCCGTCGCCGCGTCATTCACCTCGCGCAGGGCCGGCGCCCGGAAGGACCGGCCGTAGTTGGCCCGCAGGCGCGCGCCCGCCATGGGTTCCCAGACCAGACCGACCTTGGGGCTCGTCGTCTGACCGACATCGCCATAGTCCTCGAACCGGGCCGCCAGCGACAGTTCGAGCCGTTCCAGTCCCGGACGGCTGTTGCCGGCCCCGAACAGGGGAATCCGCGCCTCCGCATAGACCGCCGCCACGTCGCGCTCGCTGGCGTTCAGCGCGCCCAGGACGGGCGCGATGCCGGAGGTGAAACTGTCCACCTTGCGGTCGAAATTCTCGCGCCGGAGCGCCGCCCCGACCGCGAGTTTCAACGGGCCGCCGGGCAGCTCCAACAGGTCGCCGTCCAGCATCACGTTCGCCGTGGTGATGCGGCTCTCGCTCCACAGATGGGTCCAGCCGCCCGTGATGAAGTCCAGCGCGGCCTGCGGATTGACGTTCCCCGCCCCGAACGGATTGAGAAAGCCGTCCCTGGCGGCGCTGTAGCCCGTGGCCGGATTGTCCGCCAAGGCGCCCAGCGCCTCGCGCAGATAGGTCGATTGCAGCGTGCCCGACGACCCGAAGCCGGCTTCTTCCGCGCCGTAGGCGAGATAGCTCGACAACCGCCACGAGCCGCCCAGGTCGAGATCGGCGCCGATCGTCGCGGACAGGGTCTCGACCTCCCCGGATTGCACCGGGTTGGGCGTCTGACCGGCGAAGGAATAGGCGATCAGGTGCGAATTCGCGCCCGTCGGGGATTCGAAGAAGGGGTTATTGCGGTTGACGGTCAGCAGCGTGGCGATCGGCGACGATCGGGTCTCATAGTCGCGCCGGGCCCAGCGCGCGTCGCCGGACAGGGTCAGCCGGCCGCCGAGATCCTGCCGTCCCGCCAGATAGGCGATATGGCGGGTCTGCCGCGGAAAGACGTTCATGCCGAACCGCTGATTGGTGCGGTTCTCCTGCCCCGGCAGGAAATCGCCCGGAGCCAGGTTGGTCCCGTCCTGACCGCCCGGGATGGCGAAGGCGGAGACATAGGCGCCCGACGCCGGGTCGATCACCATGATGTTGCCGGGGTTGCTGTAGTTCAGTCGGCGATCCGATCCGCCGAAGCGGCGCAGATCGGCGTCACCCGCGCGATCGCGTTCGGCCGCGGGCAGGGCTTCGCGGTCCTGGTATTCGTAGACGCCCATAAGACTGCCGCTGCCCCATCGCCGCCCGATCGTCTGGGCGAACAGGACATCGGAGAAGGCGCCGTCGGCGGCCGTGCCGTAGCGCGCTCTGGTCTCGGCGCCGTCGTAGTCGTCACGCAGGACCACATTGATGACCCCGCCCACGGCGTCGGCGCCGTAGAGAGCCGAGGCTCCGTCGAGCAGGACGTCGATCCGCTCAACGGCGGCCGTCGGAATCGACGAGACGTCGGCGAAATCGCCCTTGGAGCCGGTCCCGGCGATCCGCCGGCCGTTGACCAACACCAGGGTCGCGTCGCTGCCGAGGCCGCGCAGGTTCACCCCATTGGAGTAGTTGGCGTTGGTGCCGCTGCGGTCGCCGCCGTTGCTGAGGGTGGCGTCATTGGCGGTGCCTGCGAAATTCTGCGGCAGCGCCGCCAGGGCTTGAGCGACGGTCGCGTGGCCGTCGCGATCAATCTGGTCGCGGCTGACAACCACCACCGGCGAGGGGCCGTCGAGCACCCCGCGCAGCAGGCTGCCCGTGACGACGACCTCGTCCAGCTGGACGGCTTCCAGCTGTTCGGCCTCGGCGCGTTGCGACGGGTCGATGAGGACGAACACATTGGGCCGGCTCCGTCGATAGGTCAGGCCGGTGTCGCGCAGGAGCAGCGCCAGCGCCGTCTCGACGGAATAGTCGCCCGAAAGTGACGCCGAGGCCCGGTCCGCCACCAGGGCGCTCGGATAGAGGATCTGCTGACCGCTCTGGCGAGCGAAGGCGGGGAGGGTGCGCGCCAGCGGCCCTGCCGGGATGTCGAAGCGACGCGCGGACTCGGCCTGCTGGGCGCAGACCGGCGTCGCCGACGCCATCAGAAGCGCCGCGAGCGCCGTTGAAGTGAAGCCCTGTCTCATGTGTCTCCCCCGGTTTCTTATCCGCATTGATGCGGGACCGGGAGGAGACGACCGGTCGCGGGCCTTACCCTAAGTCCGGGGTCAGATTATTTTTCGATGCGCCCGAAAGCACCACATGACCGTCCTCGGCCCGTTCGGCGGTGAGCGGATAGAGGTCGCGCAGCGCCGCCACGAAACCCTCGACGTCGCCGGCGTCGAACACCCCGCTCACCCGGATGGAGGAAATGTCCCCGGCGCGCAGTTCGATCGGATGACGGGTGTAGCGGTTGACCTCAGCCACGGCGACGCCGATCGGCGTTTCGTGGAAGGTCAGTCGGCCCGCCGCCCAGCTGGTCGCCGCGGGTAGATCGGTCGTGACCACCCGGGGTCGGGGGACGGACGTCACCAGCTGCTGTCCCGGCTGCATCGACCAGCGCCGGTCCGCCTGTTCGCCCTCGCGCACATCGACCCGGCCCTCGACAAGCACCACGCGTGCGCCCGTCCCGAAGCGCCGGACGTCGAAGCTCGTGCCCAAGGCCGTAACCTCGGTGTCGCCGGCCTTGACGACGAACGGCCGGTCCGGGTCGCCCTCAACGTCGAACCGGGCCTGGCCCGTGACGAGGGTGACCAGCCGGCGGCCCCCGGTCAGGCGAACGTCGATCCTGGAGTACGTGTCGAGCGTGATCGTCGAGCCGTCGGCCAGTTGAACGACGCGGCGTTCGCCGACCTGGGTGAGATAGGGGGTCGGCTGCTGCGCTGACCACAACCACCAGCCCACGGACAGGGCCGCGATCGCGGCGCCGACGGCGCCGACGGGGGCGAGAACACCGAGCAGGCGGGGGCGGGCCCTGCGGCGGGAGGCGGCGCGGGTCCGGGCGTCCGCCGAAAGCGCGGCCATCTCGGGTTGGTCGGCCAGGGTGCGACTCGCGTCCCACATCGCCTGCATGCGGTCGAAGCTCTCGGCGTTCCTGGAGTCCCGTCGCCAGGCGCTGAAGGCCTTCACGTCCGCCGTGGTGACCTTGCGCTGGTTGAGCCGCGCGAACCAGTCGGCGGTCTCCTTGCGTCTGATGTCGGCGTCAGCCTCGGTCGTCATCAGTCTTCGCCTAAAGGTCCAGCCGCAGCGCGCAGTAGTCGAGCGCCTTGGCCATCCGCCACTCCACCGTCTTGACGCTGATCTCGAGCTCCTTGGCGATCTCGGGATACGTCATACCGTCAAAGCGGCTCAAGACGAAGACGTCGCGGTAGAGTTGCGGCATGGATCGTATGATCTGGGCGAGCAGAACCTGATCGAACTGGGGCGCGCCTTCGGATTCGGGGGATTGGAGGTCGGCGTCGCTTGGCCGACGGCGCCTATGTTTGGCGTCATCGCGCACCAGATTGAGGGCGACCCGGAGCAGGAAGGCGCGGGGATGGGCGATCCCGCCGTCGGCGAAGGGCGCGATGCGGATATAGGTTTCCTGCACGACGTCGGCCGCATCGTCCGGACCGATCCGAGCCCGGAGGCGACGGTTCAACCACGCAGCGTAGCGGCGGTACAGGCCGTCCAGGCCGCCGCCGACCTCCGCATGCAATGGCTTCGCTTCGCTCACCCTGCCTCTCCGACCGCAATTCAGACGGCTGGAATCCGGGGCGCGAACGGACAGCCGGGCGCAGGCGCTCACACGCCTGACACGGTGATCCGGTCAGCGACAGCCACGCCGCGCGTGGGTCGTCGAAGAAGATATCGCACAGGGGATTCCAAGCCCCTGCCGACGCGTAGGTCGGCCTGGCGAGCATGAATTAAACGGAATCCCGACGCAAGCGGGAGGGGTCGGGCGTTGGAATCCTCTGCGAACGAGGCCCGTTACTTCAGCGCGCAGCGCCGCCTCCGTCAGCGACGAACCCCGGCTCCGGCTGTGCGCCTATCTCGCGGCGCCCGACGGCCCCGCTGTAGTCGCGACCTGTCTGCGGTTCAACCGGCGGGGAGGCTTCCGTCCCGCAAGAAACCTGCGGGCGACCCGCAATTCATCGACGTTGCCCGGGCGCGAACCCGCCGTGTACGGAGGGAGTCGGACAACCGGTGGTGTAATATGGAAGCTGTATCCGAAGATCCGGGCCGTGGATCGCACGCGGTCACCCTGAGCCCGCGCGAACAGGAATGTCTGCAATGGGTCTGTCGCGGGAAAAGCTCTTCCGACATCGGAATCATTCTGTCGCTGTCGCCCCGCACCGTGGACAGCTATCTTGAGAAGGCCTGCTCCAAACTCCGGGTCCGGACCCGGATCGAAGCGGTCGCCTCGGCGGTCCGGCAAGGTCTGATCGACCCGGGATGAGGGGAGGGGGCGGGCCAGGAACTTCTGTGATGAAGCCCGGCGTTTCGCCGCCGATCGCCGCCGACGTTTGCACGTCCCCTGGCTCTTGATCGGCGCCTATCGTTCCCGGAACCCGCCGCCGGCGAGTCTAGATCGGCCAGCCCAAGCGCGCCAGCCGGGCTTGACCCCCGGCAGCAGTGGAGCAAGACACCCAGATGGCTAAATACGCGCCGCTCGCAGCCTTTCTCCGACGTCAGAAGAGCGCCGAGGTGGACCTGTCCTTTCGGGACATCGAGCGGATCGTCGGCGGCATTTTGCCCAAGGCGGCGTCGCTGGAGGTTTGGTGGCGCGTGGATACGGCGAGGGCGCCGATGCCCCAGCATCTCGCCTTCGCCGAGGCGGGTTTCGTCGCTGAACCGCGGACGCGGGCCGAGACCGTCCGTTTCATCCGGATTGCGGCAGGCGGCGCCCCAGGGAGCGAGGCGCGGCTCAGCGCGGCGAAGACCGAGAGTTGACGCCTGTCCGCTCCGGGCAGACCTCCGATCAGTCGGAGCGCCTGCCGGAGCGGTTCAGATCGGCCGGTCAGTTATGGTCGGCGTGACCTTGGGGAGCCGGAGCATCCGAGGGCGCCGGCGCGGGCGGCGCGGGTTCGGCGGGCGGCGAAGCGTCAGACTTCATCTTGTCGCAGCAGCTCATGGCGGCGTCAGCGGCCATGTCCTTGCAACAGTCGCAGCCTTCGGCGGCCAGGGCCGCTCCAGCGCTCAGGGCCAGGATCGCGCCGGCGGCGGCCAGCAGGTTGGAAACTCGCATCGTCGTTCTCCTAGTGAACCATGAAGCTGACAGACCCGGACATCTTGTGCCCGTCCGCGCCTTCCGCCGTCCAGGCGGCCCTGTAAGTGCCCGCCACGAGGCGGGGCAGGGCCACGCTGACGGTCGCGGCGGCCGGCGCGGCAGGGGCGTTGACGACGACCGGGGCACGTCCTTCGGCGGTGAGGGTCACGGTCTTCAAAATCATCGCGTGCGGGAAGGTGACGCTGAAGCGTTCGGGCGAACCGGATGTCATGGCGCCATCGGCAGGGACGGTGACGATGCCCGATTGCGGCGCGGCGGCTTGAGCCGGCATGGCATGGCCAGCGTGCGGGTCTTGGGCGGCGGCCGCTCCGGCGAAGGCCAGGGCTGCGGTGAGGACGAGGGTGCGGATCATCAATGATCTCCTTCGGTTAGAACCAGGCGTTGAGACCGACGACGAAGCGTGTGTCGTCTATCTCGCCGCCTCGGGCTTTGATGTAGTCGGCGGTATCGCCGAGCGCGCGGCTCCATTCGACGCCGACGTAGGGGGCGAGCTCCTTACAAAACTCATAGCGGAGACGCAGGCCCGCTTCGACCGAGGACAAACCGGAACCGAGCTCCAGTTCCGGAATGTCGCTGGCGGAGGCGTCGATTTCGAGGCGCGGCTGGAGGATCCAGCGCCGGGTGATGCGCTGGTCGTATTCGGCCTCGACACGAGCGGTCAGGTTCCCCTCGGTCGACAGGAAGGAGGCGGCGTCGATCTCCCACCAGTAGGGCGCCAGACCCTGAAGGCCGAGAACCAGATGCGTCGTATCATCGCCCTCGAGGCGGAAGTCCTGGCGCACGCCGGGCTGGAGGTCTCAAAAGGGCGTCACAGCCGGCTGTAGCGCCTCGGATGATGATGACGAGGACCACCGCCCAGGGGCATCAACCTAGACCGGCGCGTTGAAGGTCAAGGTCGCGTTGTTGGTGACAAACCGCTCTCCGGGTTGCGACGGCGCGTCAATAGTTACCGCGACCAGCATGATGGGGCCGCTCACGCCATCCTGAAGCTTCAACCGGCCGTCGGCGTCGGTGACGACCGTGCGACGTTCGCGAGGGCCGAAACGGATAGTGACGGGGTGCGCCGCTAACGGCTCACCGTTTCTGATCAGCTGAAAGCCGGCGGGCATCGATTGACCCGGTTCGAACAGCGGCAGAAACTCCACCTCCAAACCCGTTGGGCCCTGCGGGATCGGGGTGCAGGTCTGGAAACACACGAGAGATTTCGCTAGGCGGCGCGATCGGATCTGGAGCGTCGCGCCAGCGGGAAGCAAACGATGGACTGTCGCGATGTCCTCCGCCGAGAACGGGTGCTCGTCAAGGTAGGTCTCGACCTGGTCAGGGCGCCAGTTGGACTCGCCCCAAACCGTCTGAAGAGTGACCGCGGCCATGCCCTCGTCGGCGCTGGAGACGGTTAAACGGAGGGATTGCCGATGGGCGTCCACGGCGACTTGGGCGGGCCTGCCGTTCACCATCGCTCGTGCTTCTCCGACCCGCGCCAGCGGCGAACCGACATTGAGAGCGGGAAAATCTGACGACGAGGTCGCGTGAACGATAAGCGGTTGTCCGGCCGGTCCGACAAAGCGCTCGGGGATGAGAAAGAAGTCGTGGGCGACCGCGCCGCCGGCGACGAGGCTGAGGCTCGTGGCCAAGGTCAGCATCAGACGAGTGTTCATGAGATGGGGCCTTCTTTTGCGTGATTTCAGCAGGACGCGCCGAGTATCGGTGGGATCAGAAGCGAGCCGTCAGTCCGACGTAGTATCGGCGTCCGACCAGATCGTAGGTGGACGGGTCGGTATTGGCGGCGATCGCGGGCGCATAGACGGGCGGCTGTTCGTCCGTCAGATTGTTGACGCCCGCGCGAAGTGAGACGGTCGAGTTGATCTCAAATCCAGCGTTCAGATCGAAATAGTGGATGGCGTCGATGACTTGGCTCCGATTGTTGAAGTTCTCGACCTCGCCTTGGTAACGCCAGCGCAGACCGAGGGTCCACGGATCCTGAGTCCAGTTCAGGGTCGAGAGCGCCTTCCATTCCGGGAGGGTTAGACCGAAGCTGTTGGAAACGGTGCCTTTGCGATCGGTGTAGGGGCCGCCCGGGATGTCCTGCCGCTCCCATTCCAGCAGCCGGGTGCCAGTGACGTTGAGGGCTAGGGCGCCCCAGTCTGGTGCGCCTATGTCGGTCAGATCGAGCCGCCAGTCGATCTGGAAGTCGATCCCCTTGGTCTTCAGCGTGCCCAGGTTGGCATTTGTCTCGAACGTGCTGGTGATCTGGCCGGAGTTCGGATCCCGGCTGAACAGGCGGCAGAACACGTTGTTCGGATCGTAGGTCGGGTTGGAGACGCCGTCCTGATTGTAGCAGCGGCGCAGCTGTTCGGTCGTCGAGACCGTGCCGACCACCTGCTCGATGGTGATGTCATAGTAGTCGATGGATCCGGATACGCCGCTAAGCCACGCGCTAGACAACGGCGACTGTAAGATCGCGCCGACCGTGAAGGAGTCCGCGGTCTCCTCCTGCAGGTCGGGATTCCCGCCGGTTACGCCCGACACTTGCGAGTTGGAGAAGGTGTAGGAGTCGATCACCTGCGCCGGGACATTCTGCGCCAGACAGAGGCTCCGCACCTGGCCGGCGTTCGCGGCGCCGGGCGCGCGATAGGCGCCGCGGATGTCGCAGGGGTCGCCGGAGAACTGCCGCACCCCGGTCGAGGACACGGGTACGCCGATCGACGGGAAGCTCAGGTTCTGGGCGGCGAAAAGCTCCCCGATCGAGGGCGCGCGCACCGCGCGTTGCACACCGCCGCGCAGCCGCAGCCCGTCGATCGCCTCCCAGCTGAGGTCCGCCTTGTAAGACGCGACCTGTCCGATGGTGTCATAGTCTGACACACGGTAGCCGAGGTTGGTCTCAAGCTGGCGAATGAACGGCAGGTCGGCGAGCAGCGGGATCAGTACCTCGGCATAGAGTTCCGACACCGTATCCGATCCCGACAGCGGCGTGCCGGAGTTGCCGGCCAGTTCAGGTCCGGTGACGCCGTTAAGGGTAAAGGTGCTGATCAGCAGGTTGTCGGGCGAAAAGTCGTAGTTCTGCTCTCGGTAGGCCGCGCCGACAGCCGCGCGCACCTCGCCGGCGGGCAGGGTGAACAGCCCACCCTGCAGATTGGCTTCCACTACACGCTGATCGTTCGTAGTTTTATTGCGCGGCACCCGGCTGACATAGGCGATACAGCTGGCGCTCAACGGATTGGCGCCGAAGGGGTTGAAACCGCCGGTGCAGAGCGACGCGCCGCCGTCTGACGCCTCCAGGAGCCGCTGAATGGCGGAGCGAGAGAGATAGCCAGTGTAATTGGTGTCGTTGTCTACCCGGCCATAGGTCAAGTAGGCGTCGTAGGTCCAGTCGCGCAGACCGACCAGATCGCCGCGTAAGCCCGTGGTGATCTGGTAGACGCTGTAATTTTCGTTCTGGCGGCGCGGACCGAGCTCGTTGAATCGTTTGTCGAGGCGGAAACTCCCGGCCGGATTGGGTCGCGAGTTGAGGACACCGCGCAGTTCAGTAGGAATGAACGGATTGGTAGATGGGATACGGAAGCCCGTAGTGGGGCCGGTACCCGGGTTGGACGCGAGCTGGTTGCCGGCCTGATACTGAGAAAACAAGACGTCCGTGTAAAACTCGACCGCTTCGGTGAGCTCGTAGCTCGCGGCCGCATACACATTGTACCGGGTCTGGGGAATAATCAGATAGTTGCGATCAACGGTGCTGTAGGTGAAGTCCGTCTGCTGCAACGGACCCGGCTTGCGGAACCCCTCATAGTCTATACCGCCGGGACTCACGTAATCGCGCGCGCCCTGATAGGTGAACAAGGTTCCGTTGTTGTTGAAGCCGAACGTATCGCCCCGTGCAGCGCCGGAAACGGCGGCGTTGACGGCGGCGGCTGTCGGCAAGTTTGAGGCGTCGAACACCGTCGACCCGAGCGGCGAGGTGCCGGCGAACCCGCCGATGAGCGAGAAAGAGCGACTGGCGTTGAGCACGGACGCCCGGTTGGAATAGCTGGCCGAAAGAACAGCGCGACCCCGTCCCTCGGCGAAGTCCCCGCCGAGCGTTAGGCTGACCGCCTCCGCCTCCGCGTCGCCCTGGTCGGAGGCCCCGTACTGAGCGTCTAGCTTGAAGCCTTCAAAGCGGCGGTCGAGCAGGAAGTTGAGCACGCCGCCCACCGCGTCCGATCCGTAGGTCGAGGAGGCTCCGCCCGTGATCGTCTCGACGCTAGCGATCAGGGGGGTGGGCAACAGGTTGAGATCGACGACCGACGAGGCGTTGGATGGGACTATCCGGCGCCCGTCGAGAAGAACGAGGGTTCGCGTCGATCCAAGACCACGGAGTTGCACATTGGCTTGGCCCGCCAGATTTGGGCTGTTAGAGGCCGCGTTGCCCAAGGCCGTGAACTGCGGCAATTCGTTGATCAAGCTCTCGATGTTGACCGATCCCGTCGCCTGGAAATCCTCTTGGGTCACGGTCACGATCGGGCTGTTGGCGATGTAGTCCTGTCGGGCGATGCGAGACCCGGTGACGACAACAGCTTCCAGCTCTGCGGCCGGTTCGGATGACGATGTCTCGGAGGAGGGACGGTTTTGCGCCGCGACAGGCAGGGCCGTCGCTGTCGCCACGATCGTGATTCCGGTCAGGACAGAGGAGGCGACGAGCCGGCTCCTGAAAAACTTATTGGCCAATGGTTTCCCCCTAGCGACATTGCGGCCAAATCGCGGCCCCTCTTTGTTGACTACGCGGCGTCTCCTCCCTTCCCTCATATGTCGCGAATTTTTCAGTCGACCGGGATGGTCGGAGCTCTCGGACGCGTCGAACAACGCTTTCCAAGCCGGTGGGGATTGCTCGAAGAGGTGCAGAAGACCGGATATCGGCGCTCGACGACGGTCGAGGACGTTAGTGCAGTACCTCGCCACCGACAGGATCGACCTGTCTAAGCTGGCCTGCCGCGTCCTGGACGAAGACTTCGACGGTCTCGCCCTTTTCGATCAACGTGGTAGCGCGGACCAGGGCTGACTCGATGGCGTCGACGCTGAAATCGAAGTGGCCGGCGTCTCGGCCATCGCGGAGGACGCGCCAATCGCCTTCGCCTCGAATGACTGTGAACTGGATGGTGTCCGAAAGCGCCGTCAAGAAACTGCTCCAACTGCGAGCCTGGGTGACGATGGTTTCAGCTTACCCGACGTTTCGGGAACGGTTCAAACCAAACACCCCTCAAGGTTGACCCTCGCCGCTGGCGTCGCCGAAATGGGGGTACGGAAGGCATGATCCGTTGGCGGGTGATTTGCGACGGCGGCGCAAAACCGAGTGCGACTAAGCTTCTGCGGCATCGAACGGATCATCGGCGGTCTTCGGCCGAAGGCGTCTAGTGACCTAGGCTGGCGGTCGCACGGCGCAGACGACGCCGATGGCGCGCCGCAGAAGTAGGCTCGGGTTCGGCAGGGTTCGCAGCTGAAGTCGATCTGAAAGCGGAGACGGTGCGCTTCGTCGGAAGAGAGCCCAAACCAATGTGTGCAGACCGGCAGGTCGGATAGCGCAGGCGCCGTGGCGCACCAGCCTCTACCCCGCGTGGTTCTCAGGCGCCCTGTTCCTTCGATTCTTGAGGATCGGGTTCACAGTCTGCGGCGGGCCTGTGGTGCCTGTCGTTATGGCGCGTTGCGAACTGATGGGTAAGGCTCGCGGGATATCCAGTGACCGGTTGAACCGACTGCTAGCGTTTACGCAGGCGCTGGTGGGCCCCGAAGCGCATGAACTTTCGACTATGCGCCGACGAGCAGTAATCGGCGAATTCTCGCGTGATGCTCGAGTTCCGCGTCTAGGCGATCGGCGAGGCGGCGCTTAGCGACCTGCGGTCTGCGACGCGGCGGCGCCTCTACAAGGCGTTGTCGTCCAGACCGGCGCCCTGCCGGTGACAGCGGTTGAGCGGACCCGCTGTGCCGAAGCGCGACTGGACCGTGACTCACTTTGTCCGGCCTTCCCTTGGTAGATGTGTCTCTGCTTGCCGGCCGCCACCAACTGATCCGGTTTAAATCCCTGAAGCCGAGTTTGTGGATGAACCCGCCGTCGAGTGTTTTTGTCGGGGGCCGGCCGGCTTCAGTTTCATTTCGTGAGGGGCGGGGGCGCGTGCCGCGTAAGAGACAGTAGGGGCGTCCCTTCCTAGGAGTTTGAGTTGACCCGTTTCAAAATCGCATCGCTCGCCGCGACCGTCGCGGCGCTTTCCCTGGTCGCCGGTCAGGCGGATGCACACGCGCGTCTCGTGAGCGCCACGCCGGCCGCCGGCGCTGCGGTCGCGGCGCCGCGCACCATCAGCCTCACCTTCAGCGAGCGCGTGGCGCCGGCCTTCTCCGGTTTCGATCTCGTCAATGCGGCGGGCGCGACCATCCGTGTCCAGACACGGGTGTCCGAGGACGGCAAGACGATCTCGGGCGCTCCGGCGAGGCCGTTGGCGGCCGGGGCCTACGTGGTCAACTGGCGGGTGGCGTCTCCGGACGGGCACCGGATGACGGGGTCCACCAACTTCTCGGTCCGCTGATCAGATGGAGACAACGGTCGTCCTGCTGAGGCTGGGGCAGTACATCGGCGCCGTCCTGCTGTTTGGCGTCCCCCTGTTCTTCGCGTTCAGGATGCCCATGTCGGACGCGGCCGCCGAAAGGTGGCCGCGAACGACGCTGCTGGTCGCCGCCGTGGCGACCGTCCTGGCTGCTCTCGCCAACCTCGTGGTCCAAACCGCCGTGATGGCGGGATCGCTGACCGAGGCGCTGAAGCCGGAGTCGCTGTCCTACGTGGCATTCGGCACGGGCCTGGGCGTCGGCTTCCTGGTTCGCGCGGCGATGGCCCTTTTGGCCGCCGTTCTGCTGATCAGTCTGAAACCGGGACGCGGCGGCTGGATCGTGCTGACCGTCGTCGGCGCTGTGGTCAGCGCCAGCCTGGCCTGGACCGGTCACGGCGCGGCGACGGAAGGCGCGGGCCGCTGGCCGCATCTGATCGCCGATGTCGTTCACGCGCTCGCCGCCGGACTCTGGCTCGGCAGTCTGGTCGCGTTGTTCCTGATGCTGCGGACCCGCCACGGGCACGCGGCGGGCGCGCCGGTGACTCACGCCGCCCTGGAGGGGTTCGCCGGTCTGGGAACGCTCGCCGTCGTCCTGCTGACGATCACGGGTCTGGTGAACAGCGCCTATCTGATCGGGTTCAGCCGGCTCGGGAGCCTGTTGACGACGCCCTACGGCGTTCTTCTGATCCTGAAACTCGTCCTGTTCGCCGGCATGCTGGCCCTAGCGGCCTCGAACCGCTTTGTCCTGACCCCGCATCTCGGATCGGCGCTCGAAGACGATCACGCCCGTCCGCTCGCCTTGCGCCGCCTGCGGCGCAGCCTGGCGCTGGAGACCGTGCTGGCGGCCCTGCTGCTTCTGATCGTGGCGATCATGGGCACCCAGGCGCCCCCCGCCGCCATGATGTGAACCTCGCCGAGCTTTTGTGAAGGATCGGCCTACAGCGCGGGAACGGGAGACTTGGCCGCGGGGGAGGTCGATCGCGACCCCGACTGCGGACGATTGAACCAGGCCTGGGTCGGTCGGTCGAAGGCGTAGCGGAAGACGGCGGCGCCGCCGAAAGCCGCGGCCAGGCCGACCGCCCAGGCGGTCCATTGCACTGACGGACTCCAACTCCGCCAATCGACGGCGTCGAGCACGCCGAACCACACGATCCGGATCACTTCGTTGGTCAGGAAGATCGCGAACGCCATCAAAGCGAGGTGCTCGACCAGCCTGGACGGGCTCCGAATCGGCAAGGCCCCGGTGGCGAAGATGATGACGGTCAGGAGGCCGAGGGTCGCCAGATTATGGGGTCCCAGAGCCTGCAGACCCGCCACAGCGACCACGGCGGAACCGCCCAGACCGGCGGCCAGACGGGGCGGGCAATAGACCTGCCGGGCGAACAGAGCCACGGCGACGCCGAGGGCGAACAGCGGAAAGGCCCGCAGGAAGCCGAGGCGCAACGGCATCTCGTAGATCGGCAACCCGAAGGCGGCGTGGGCGGACAGGTTGGCGGCGAGCAGCCCGCCCACCCCAAGAGCGAGGATCAGCCATGGGGACAGGCCGCGCGCCGCGCGAGCGAGGAAGGGCAGGCTGACGTAACAGCCCAGGAGCGCCGAGAGCGTCCAGGTCGGCGCGTTCCATCCCTCTCCGCCCGGCACCCCATAGGCCTGCACCAGAAAGAACTGGGCGGGAAACCGGGACCAGTCGAACCATTCCGGGTGGCTGGGTGTTTGGCCCAGGATCGCCGCCGTCAGCACCAGCCCCGCCAGGGCGAGGCTGACGGTCATGTGGGCCGGAACCACCCTGAGAAATCGCTGACGGTAGAAGACGGAAAGCGGAATTCGCCGGTTCGCGAGCCGCTCGCCGTAGACGCGGGCGAGAACGTAGCCGGAGTCGATGATGAAGAAGTCGGTCAGCAGATAGCCGCGGTCGAAGACCGGATGGAAGAGCGGCAAGGGGATCGGAGCGGCCTCGCGGAAGTGATAGAGGACGATCATCGCCCCCACGACGAAACGCAGAAGGTCGAGCCAGCCGCCGCGCGCGATCGGCGGCGGGCGTCGGCGCTCCGGGGGTGCTGGATCTTCCGTCATCCAGCCATCATCCCCCCACAGGCGCCAAGGAAGGCTTGCCCGACACGGTGAACGAGGCCTTGCCGCCGGTGGTCGCGCGTAGGGGTTCGCGCGGGGCGGTGTGAGTGCATCAGGCCTTGAGTGGCGACCAGCGGAGGGCAAGACCCGGGAATCCGGCAAACCCTTCCGCTCCCTCGCCCGCTTGTCCTCAGCGGGTCGGTTTCGATCGAGGCGAGCGGCGTCGGGGCTTTCCGAGGAAGGCCCAGGCGCCGACCACCCCCAGGGCCGCCATGGCGACGCCGCTGAGCGCCGTCACCGCGCTATAGAGCCAGCCGCCGACCGAACTGGCGTGCAGGGGGTAGAAGGCGTTGTAGGCCCGGACGCCGGTCGGCAGGGCGTTGGCGTCGGAGGTCGCGACCGCCCGGCTGGTGGCCGGATCGATGGTCACGGTGGTGCGGCCGTTGGGATGCCACTCGCCGGGCTGCTTCAGACGGATCGTGGCGGGCTTGCCCGGTGCGGCGGGGCGGACAACCATGCGCGGGATCGCTTCGGGGAAGCGGGCCTGGGCCTCTGTCAGGGCGTGGGCCCAGTCGACGTCCCCGGTCCCGACCACCGGCGCCGGCGGCGTCGGGACAGCCCCCAGCAGGGCCTGGGTCGTGCCGTGAAAGACGATCGCCGCACCGGTGAGGCTGAAGACGACCAGCGGGATGGCGAAGATCAGGCCGAGATTGCGATGGCTGCCGATCAGTTCGCGCCGGGCCCCCGAGCGGGGCCAGACCCGCCAGCCGGTGGCGCGCCAGGCGGGAATCCAGACGATCAGGCCGGTCAGGATCATCACCGCCAGGGTCAGGCCGGCGCCGCCGGCAACCAGCTTGCCGGTGTGACCGGCCAGCAGCTCGTGGTGAAGGTCGAAGATCCATGTCTCGGCTCGCGCCGGGCCCCACCAGCGGTCCACCACCTTGCCGTCGGGGTCGGCGTAGCCGAAACCGTCCTCGGCCAGGTAGAGCCGGTGAACGCCGACCGCCCCGCCCGGCAGGACCACCGAGGTGAGGCGGGGCTCGGCTGCCTCGAGCCGGTCCAGCGCCGCACCCAGACGGGCGGCATCGAGATCGATCTCGGCGCGCGCGGCGGGGACGGTGGCGCGGATCCAGTCGTCCTCGAACACCAGCAACGATCCCGTCAGGCCCAACACCACGGCCAGGATCGAGAGGGCGGTCCCGGCCCAGGCGTGGAGCGTGCGGATCGCGCCCATCACCGGCTCAGAAGCTCCGCGTCAGGGTCACGGTGGCCGTGCGCCCGCGACCGGCGAAAAAGCGCAGATTGTCGGTCGGCCCCTGTGTGTCCGAGAAATAGGAAATGTACTGCTCGTCCAGCAGGTTCTGCACCCCCAGCGACACCGTGCCGAAGCCCGCCTCATAGCGGGCCACGACGTCGAGCACCGTATAGCCCTCGAAGCCGTTGGCCGCGGGCTCGCCGTCGAAGTCGCGTGCGAGATAGGTCTGGGCCTGAAGGCGCAGGGCGATCGGGCCTGTCTCGTACTCGCCCCACAGCAGCAGGCGGTCGGGCGAGATGTTGGCTCCGTTCAGGTCGCGGTCCAGGTCGCCGTCGCCGTCGCTGTCGCTCTGGCCGTCGAGCGCGGCGTAGCTGCCCCCCAGGGCGAGGGCGTCCGTGGCGCGCCATAGACCCTTCAGCTCCAGTCCATCGATCCGTGTGGCCTGGCGCTGCACCTCGAAGATGCCCGACGGCAGGCGGTTCAGCAGCGAGCCGCGTTCGGCCTCGGACCGGAACACGGCGGCGGACAGTTCGACGCGCGCGCCGCGGTATTCGACCCCGACCTCGGTGTTGTCCGACACGACCGGTTCGACGTTGAGGAAGGTGTCGACGTCCTGGTTCGGACGGTTGATGCCGCGCAGCACCCGACCGACGTCCGGCATGGTGAAGCCCTGGGCGAAGGAGCCGTAGACGAGGAGAGCCGGCGTCACCTCGAAGGCGGCGCCGACGTTGAACAGCGTCTCCTCGAAGCCCGGCTCGCCGCCCGCCACCGTCTGAGGGCCGTAGGCGTACAGGGTCTGGAAGTCGTCGACTTTCAGCTTCGCCGACTCATGCCGCACGCCCGCCGACAGGCTGAGGCGGCCGGCCAAGACCGACTGGTTTAGCTGCAGGAAGGGCGACAGGCTCTCGTAGGCGGTCTCCGGCACCCAGTTGCGCCCGGTCAGGACCAGTTCCTGATAGGTCCGGTCACGCAGGCCGTCGAGACCGACCAGCGCCTTGAGGCCCGTCAGGCCAGGAACCTGGCCCTGCCAGTCGATCTTGAAGCCCAGCTTTTCCGAATTGTTGGCCGACTGGTCGAACAGGGTCCCAACCGGAGCGATGCGGGGGTCCTGGAAGTCCGGGAAACTGCCGCCGCCGAATACGCCCTGGTAATCGTGGGCGAAGACCTGGGCCCGCTGGACGCCGCCGAACAGGTCGCGGTCGGTGTAGCTCAGAGCCGCCGATGTCACGGCGTTGGACGGCTGCCGGCCCGGCGGCGCGCCGCGCACAGCCGTGGTCGAGACGCCCGTCGCGCGGTCGCCCGCCACGGTCACATAGTCGCCGTCGCCTTCCAGATCGAACCGGTTG